>JANOKV010000380.1:0-5698 GCA_031419415.1 Hyphomicrobiales bacterium
GCTGGCGCAGCGGGCTGCCGACGGTAGGATCAGCGGCGACGGGCTTGGCAGTGACAGGCTTGGTCATGGGGAGTTCCAGTCCTTGAGTGAGGTTGTCGAGACCTCGATCTTCAAGCTGGGGCTCCCCGTCCGTTACGCCTGCTCTCTCAATTGGTTACTGCTCATTCTGGATGCCGGCCCATCGGCTCCTGCATCCCGCACAGCGGGCTGTCGCGCAGCGACTTTGTGCCCTGATCCACTCGTGACTTGGCAAGCGGCACAAAGTCATGGCTCGTGTCCGCCACACACCGATCAGCGACAGCCCGTTCACGGCTGAATTATCCAGTTGATGCCAGTCGCCCTGCTTGCAGCCAAGTCGCGCATTCAGGCTCGAGGTGCTCACGAACCCGGGCCTCATAGGCCGCCACATCGTCATCCGTAAGCACGCCCTGCCATTGGTCATTCTCGCCTTTGTGGAAGAATGTCTCTGCTCCGCCGACCAAGGCACGCGCGATCGTGGTTTGCAGTTGATTGCCGTGGCGCTTCATCTCTTCGAAGGACGCGGCTCGAAGGAGCGTGGGCCACAGCGGCTCCTGCACGGTAATGTCCAGAAACCTAGCGATGCGTCGCATCTCGCCAGGGAGATCGGCTTTCAGGTCGCGATAGTGCACCGTCAGTAGGTTTGAGCGCTGCCGCTCAGCCCAATACGTGCGCTCGAAGCCGAACCAGGATCCGAAGGGCATGCCATCCGTATCGCCATTGAGACCCTCGGTCATCCAGCGATGAAAAAACGCGCGCGGATTTTCCGGCGCGCGCGGATAGGGTCGCGCCAATGCCTCGTCGGCGAGACCCAGCTTATCGAGCCTGGCCAGAGCATGCTCGCCAAAGGCCCGACAATGATTGTGATACGAAAGGCACGCGTCCCGGCCGTCCCGCGCCACGTGAATGTATTTGACGTCGTCGTGGATCGGCATGCCGTCAAAAGGCACATGGGATTTGATGAACCGCCGATGCGTCTGTTGATCGAGACGGCTCATTGCCGCGTCCGGCGTGTCCTCGAGTTCGCGACGATCGAACCACGGCGCGATCTCGGAAACCGGCCGCGGCTCCGGCGATTGGAAGACGAGAAGGCTGACGATCTGCTGCATCCAGGTCGTGCCCGACTTCGGGTACGTGGCGATCACGATGTCACCCGTGCGCGGCCGATAGGCAATCCATTGACGGCTATCGGCGACCCAACTGCGGTAGACACGCGTCGGTGATTGAATGAGCATGCATGGCCCCTTTCGAAACGCTTCAGTCGCTCACCTATTAACTGGACTTGAACACAGGCAGGCCGTCCGCACGATCCTGCAGGGCCTCAGGCCCTTCGGTCGGCAGCGCCACGTAGTGATTGAGGGCGCCATCAATGTCACCGCTCCAGACTTCGCGCGGCAACTCGTAAAGCAGTTCGACGCTGTAGCCGTTGGGGTCGCGGATGTAGAGGCTGTGAGTCATGCCGTGCTCGACGCGGCGGTCGAACTTGATGCCTTGCTGCTGCAGATAGGCGAGGTGGGCGAGCCACGCATCGCGGCTTGGCAGTGCGATGGCGACGTGGCCGATCGCGGCCGGCTCGCCGTCCGTCCATCCCTGGGCCGGCGACGCCGGCAGCTTCATGTTTTCGCGCAACGCGATGTCGTGGTGGTGCAATTGGTCGCCGCGAACGCCACTGTAGAAGCGCATCCGCGGTGTGTCCGGCCGCGCCGGTGTGGCGTGAAGCTCGCCGACCTGCTTCAGGCCGACGACGTCGGTCCAGAAGCGGTGCGATTCCTCAATGTCCCGGACGTTGATGACGAGGTGATTGAGGCCGACGGCAGTTACGGGTGGGGTTGGCATGAATGGCTCCTGATGCGTCGTTCGTATGTCGGGTCGAGCCCCGCACTTGCGCGACCCGAAATTTCTGGCTCGGTCGCGAGATGTCGGGTTGCGCGCCGATGCAGATGTTGGGTTCCGCATCGGCGCTTGACCCAAGTTTCGTTCAATCCTTCTTCGCGAGACCCAACTGCTCGATCACCGGCTTCATGTCGGCTGACATGGCGGCCATGCGCGCCTTGAAGACGGGACCGTCCAGATAAGCCGGCACCATGTTGTACTTCTCGATCAGCGCGCGCACTGCTGGTGCATCGAGGGCTTTCTTGAAGGCGCCATGCACTTGTGACGCTACCGCCACCTCCATGCCCTTCGGCGCTATGAGGCCCAATGAGACTTCGAGCTCGAAGGGATAACCGCTCTCGCGCGCCGTCGGCACGTTGGGAAATGCCGGCAGGCGCTTGTCGGTCCACATCAAGAGTTGGCGCATCTGGCCGGCATCGACCTGCGGTTTCCATTCGAGGCCGCTGACCATCAGCGCCACGTGATCGCCGAGCACGGCGGGAATGATCTCCATAGCCCCCTTGTGCGGCACATGGGTCAGCGAAATGCCGGCGAGCGTCTGCAACCGCTGCATGCCGAGGTTGGCTACGGAATTCTGGCCCGTAGTGCCGTAGGTGATCTTGCCGGGATTGGCCTTGGCATGGGCGACGAGGTCGGTCCAGGACTTGAACGGGCTATCGGCCTTGACGACGATGCCGATGGGAAAGCTCATCACTTGCATGAGGTAGTCGAAATCATTCGCGGGATCGAAGGGCAGCTTCTGCATCAGCGGCAGATTGGTGAGGGCCGCAGAGGCCGCGACATTGAGCGCGTACCCGTCGGGCTTCTGCGTCGCTGTATGGCCCATGGCGATACCGCCGCCAGCGCCTGGCTTGTTGTCGACGACCACCGGCTGTTTGAAGTCCGCCGCGACGATCTCTGCCATGGCGCGAAGGATGAGGTCTTGCGGCGAACCGGCTGCAAACGTCGTGACGAGCGTGGTCGGCTTGTTCGGATAAGCCTGGGCGAAGGCGCCGGTCGGCAACGCAGTACCAAGTGCCAGGGCGGAAACGATGGACACGATGAGCTGGCGGCGATTGAAGTGTGACATGTGCTTTTCCTCTCCACTGTGAAGTTTGACTGACAGCGGCAGTTGCACCAAGGCAAACCTCTCCCGATCCCGGTGCCGCCCCAGGCTCAGCAGGTCGTGAATGTCGAGTTGCTGCGCCGTCGCAGGGCAGAACTTCCCCGATCTCGGCGCCGCGCCAAGCTGGGCAGGTTCGTAAAAATTGGCTTTCGGGTTAGCCGCTTCGCTTGCGGCGACCAGCGCCGGGAATGGAGTACTGCTCGTTCGCTGCGATAATCCGCTCGAGGAGGTCGTAGAGTGTCTCGCGCTCGGCCGCGGTCAGGGGCCCCAAGATCTTTTCCCGTGCCACCGCGACTTGCCGAGTCTGGCTGGTGTGGGCCTGCTGGCCAGCAGGCGTCACGCGCATCAGCCGCGCGCGCCGGTCCTTGGGATTGACGCTGCGCTCGACAAAGCCGCTCTTCTCCAGCCCGTCGATGATGAGGCCGATGTTGGTTCGGTCCACCCCGACGCGCGCAGCGAGATTTATCTGGTCGAGGCCCGGCTCCCGGCCAAGACATCCCAGCACCGCAAACTCGGGGTGGCTCAAGCTCTCCCCGGCGCAAGCCTCGGCCCAGATAGCTGTGGCGATCTGCGTGAAGCGACGTGCCATCGGTACGGGTGCACGTGGCAGCGGGATGCTGGCCAACTTGCTCATTTGCAGACCGCTGTGCATAGGCCCGGGATCCAGCCGAGCCGCGGACTTCAGTTTGGCCTTCCCAGCGGTTTTGGTTGGCCTGCTCGGGGGCAAATCGGTCTTGGGTTCGGCGCGGGGCATTGGCGGTACTCGATCAATTATTTGATGATCTCAATATCGCGCAAAATATTGATCATGTCAACAGCGTATTTGCAGGCGCCGCCCCGAAGTGATCCAGCCGGCACGCGCGGGTTTCCCCAATCCCCACCTTATCAAAACCCCTATTCACCCGCCCCCCGCCAAGGCATGATGCGTCGATCGTACCTATCGGAGCATCCCCGATGTCTTCTCCTGAACGCAAGATTGAACTGCGCCAAGATGCCGATGGTCGGGCCCCGCACGATGTCGGCGGCCTCGACTTCGGGGTGATCGATCGCCACGATCACGATCTGGCGCTGTGGGAAAAGCGAACGGATGCGATGCTGATCCTGCTCGTCGGGACGAAGAAGGGCGTGTTCAAGATCGATGCCATGCGCCGCGTCATCGAGGACTACGGGCAACAGGAATACGATCGCACCGAGTACTATGAGAAATGGATTAGAGCGATCCGCAACCTCGTCGTCGAGCAGGAGATCGTGACGCGCGACGAGGTCGACAAGCGCATGAGCGACGTGGCCAGGCAGCACGCCGATGCAGGGCGCATCGTTTCACGCGACCCCATAGGCTGGTGAGAAGACCGAGGGTCGCAAGATGTCGGGACGCGTTCCAATGAGACCGAAATACAGCGAAGGGGCGCAGGTTCAGGTAACCTCTCGCCCCCCACAGGGGCACTGCCGCACGCCGTGGTACTTGCGCGGCAAGACCGGCGTCGTCGCCAGCGATCAGGGCGCGTTCCACGATCCGGAACGGCTCGCCTATCACAAGCCGGGATTGCCACTCGCCCGGCTCTACAAGGTACGTTTCCGGCAAACGGACATCTGGCCCGACTACCGTGGCCCAGCGAGCGATCATCTGGAAGCCGATATTTACGAATACTGGCTCACGCCCAGTGCGAAGGATCAAACATGAGCACGCATGACCACGACGATCATGACCACGACCATGCACATGACCACGGCCACGGGCACACGCACGATCCGGGCCCGCTGCAACGCGACCACGATGCCGACGCGATGAGCGCCTACGAAGTGCTGGAGACGGTCATTCGAACGCTATTGGTCGAAAAGGGCGTGCTCACGAACGACGAGATTGCCGCTCAGATCGATTTGATGGACAGCCGCTCGCCCGCGCTGGGCGCCAAGGTGGTGGCGCGGGCGTGGACCGATCTGGCCTTCAAACAGCATCTGATCGAGGACACCCGCGCGGCGTTGGCTGGGATGGGTATCGACATCGGCACGTTGGCCGACTTCCGCACGGTCGAGAATAGTCCAGCGACGCACAACGTCGTCGTCTGCACGCTGTGCTCTTGTTATCCGAAGTATCTGCTCGGCATTCCTCCCGCTTGGTACAAGAGCATGGCCTATCGGTCGCGCGTCGTCAGTGATCCACGTGGCGTGCTGGAAGAATTCGGCGTGCGCATGCAGGAGGGCGTCGAAGTGCGCGTGCACGATTCAACCGCCGATCTGCGCTACCTCGTGCTGCCGATGCGACCCGCCGGGACCGAAGGATGGAGCGAGACGCAGTTGGCCGAAATCGTGACACGCGACTCGATGATCGGCACCGCGGTGCTGGACGGCTCCATGCACCGAGCCACCGGCTGATCGTCTGAGTATTCTTGATCCGAAAAACACCTGAGAAAACGGGGACCCGACGATGACAAGCTTCAATTCACGCAAGTCTTGGTGTTTGGCTGCTGTGCTGACGGCGATGGTGTGGGCGATCAGCGCGTCATCGGCCTGGGCGCACCATCCGATGGATGGGAAGACGCCCACGACGCTCATGCAAGGGTTGCTCTCGGGCTTCGGCCATCCCGTGATCGGGCCGGATCATTTCGCTTTCATCATTGCGCTCGGGACCGCGGCTGCGTTGCTGCGTTCGGGCATGGCGGTCATCGGGGCGTTCATCACGGC
>JANOKV010000381.1:0-4358 GCA_031419415.1 Hyphomicrobiales bacterium
GGGTGAAGCCCTTTCGCCATCTCGGCGGAACCCGTTTCCTCTATCGCCACGGAAACCTGCGAACGCGATGTTGCCCCCAGTCGCCGCGTGATTCGCGCGGTTAGCGGGGGATGCAACATCGTGCAAGAAGCAAGCGCCACTATCCGCCGAATGCTGCGGACTCCAGAAGCGGCCAGCTATTGCGGTTCCTCTTCTTCGACCTTCGAAAAGCTCCGTCTGTACGGGGGCGGTCCTGCCTATGTGAAGTTGGGCAGGAGGGTGGTTTACAGCCCCGACGACCTCGACGCCTGGTTGGTCGCCAATCGCCGCGTCTCGACCTCTGATCGGGGTGCCGGCAAATGATCGGCAGCGAGAGGTGGGGTATGATGTCCGCCGATTTGGAGCGCGTCCGCGAAGCCTTGCACTCCATTCCAGCCAACGACCGTGACATCTGGCTGCGAATGGGTATGGGCATCAAGTCCGAGTTCGGAGACGCGGGCTTCGACATGTGGGACGAATGGAGCCAGCAGCATGAGTCGTACAACCGCGGGGAAGCAAGGATCGCCTGGAAAAGCGTCCACGCCACCGGTGGGGTGACGATTGGAACCGTGTTTCATCAAGCGAAGCTGAACGGGTGGCGCGATGATGGCACCATTCGCGTTCCGACGTCCGTGGAGTTGGCTGAGCGGCAATTCGCTGCGGCGGAAAGAACCGCCCGAGAAGACCGTGAAATTGTGCACGAGCGCGCCGCGACCGCAAGGCGAGCGGCGGCCCTGTGGGCAATTGCGACCCAGGCAACACCCGACCACCCCTACCTTCAGCGCAAGAACGTGTCTCCTGTGGCGGCACTCCGAGAAATCGAGGCCGAGAAGGTCTCTGCCGTCCTCGGTTACGCGGCCAAATCCGGAGGCGAGCCGCTGACTGGGCGCCTGTTGGTCGTCCCCGTAAAGGTCGAAGGCAACCTTTCGACGGTGGAGCTGATTGACGGCGCTGGGCGCAAGGCAGCACTGGCAGGACGCGGCAGCAAGTCCGGTGGTTTTTGGGCGGCGCAACCGTTGCCCGACGGTAATGGCGGGGGGTTCACCTTGCTGATCGGCGAAGGCGTCGCCACCGTGTTGTCCGCACGGCAAGCCAGCGGACACCCAGCAATTGCGGCGCTTTCCAACACGAACTTGCGAATTGTGGCGCAGGCGATGCGCGATCGATATCCGGAAGCGATGTTGGTCATTCTCGCCGACCTCGTGAAAGCAACCGGCGAACCTGACCCACATGCGATCGAGGCCGCTCGCCTTGCGGCCGGCAAGCTGGCCATCCCCAGTTTCGGCACTGATCGCCCGGCCTACCTAAAGGACATCAACGACATGGCGGGGTTATATGGCGCCGAGAGCGTGTCCCAGGCCATCGCGGATGCGCGGGCACCTGACGTGTCTCACGTCAATGGTGCAGGAACCCCCGTTGCGGTAATCGACGGCTGGCCCGTACCGCAACCACTGATCGCCAAAATCGAGCCAGAGCCCTACCCGGTCGATGCCTTGCCGCCGACCCTCCGTGCGGCCGTGCAAGAGGTGGCGGACTTCGTGAAGGCCCCCATCCCGTTGGTGGCATCGTCGGCGCTGGCGGCAGTCTCCCTGGCAGCGCAGGCCCACATCGACGTCAAGCGAGCAGACAAGCTGGAGGGCCCCGTCGGATTGTTCCTGCTCACCATTGCCGACAGCGGCGAGCGAAAATCGACCTGCGACGGCTTCTTCACAGCGCCGATCCGCAAGTACCAGCAAGACCAGGCCGAGCTGATGAAGCCGATCGTCGAACGCCACCGGGCCGCCATCGATGCCTGGACCGCAGAACGCGACGGGTTGCTATCGGCGATCAAGGATGCAGGAAAGAAAGGCAAAGCCATCGACAAGATGAGGGTCGATCTTACCGAGATCCAGTTGCGCAAGCCCCGAGCACCGAGAGTACCGAGATTGCTCCTCGGCGATGACACGCCGGAAAACCTCGCATGGCGACTTGCAACCGAATGGCCTTCGGGAGGCGTGGTGTCGGCTGAAGCGGGAATCATCTTGGGCGCACACGCCATGGGCAAGGACAGCGCCATGCGGAACTTGGCACTGCATAACGTCCTGTGGGATGGCGGCGAGCTGTCCATCGGTCGGCGCACGTCCGAGTCCTTCGTACTGGCGGGCGCTCGACTTACCGTGGCCTTGCAGATCCAGGAACCGACCTTGCGAGGCTTCATCGCGCGTACCGGAGAACTGGCACGCGGCATTGGCTGGTTTGCTCGCTGCCTGATCAGTTGGCCGCAATCAACACAAGGCCTTCGCCCCTTCAGTGAAGCCCCGTCGAATTGGCCAAAACTCGAGGCCTTCCATCACCGTATCGAGGCATTACTGGCCAATCCAGTGCCGATCGATGATGATGGCGCATTAACTCCTGCGCTCATGATCTTGGCGACAGACACGAAGGTAGCTTGGGTCGAGTTCCACGATGCACTGGAAGTGGAGCTTGTCAGTGGTGGCGAGCTTTACGATGTGCGGGATGTGGCCAGCAAGACTGCCGACAACGCGGCCCGGTTGGCAGCGCTCTTCCAGATCTTCGAGCATGGATTTGGTGGCGTCGTTCAACTCGATGCCTTCGAAGGGGCAAGTCGCATCGCTGCGTGGCACCTGCACGAAAGTCGCCGGTTCTTCGGCGAAGTGGCCCTGCCGGCGGAATTGGCGGATGCAGTGCGGCTCGATCGTTGGCTGAGCGAATACTGCCGACGTTCGGGGTCCGCATCCGTGGGCAAGAACTATGTTCGCCAGCACGGACCGTTACGCGATCAAGCCCGGCTCGACGCGGCCATTCGTGAGCTGCGCGACCTTGTTCGACTGCGTCTGCACAAGGATAGCAGGCGCCAGACGATCGAAATCAACCCGGCGCTAATGGAGCTGAGGCGATGATGTTGCTCAATCTGATCCGCAAATCTGCCCCCCAGAAGGTCGCTACGGCTATTTCTGCTATTCCTGCTACTGCGGCATCCCGCTCAGGGAGTGGCATAGCAAGAATAGCAACTGTAGCGGTAGCAAACCCGGTGGGTATGACGGCGGCGCCCCCACGAGGGATTGCAGATCACACCGCGCCATCACAGGTCGTGCAAGCCGTTCCGATCGATCGAACCCCAAAGATCGATGCCTGTGCAGAACGCATGTCGTTCGCGCTTCGGATCGCAACCGAGGAATGTGGCGCGACCCTGGATGAGGTGACGGAACGCCAGATTGCCTACTGGCGTCATCGGATCGAGGTGCTTCGCGAGCCGAGCAACCCGCGACTGACTTGCATCAAAACGGCCTGCCTTACGGCGCTCGCCCAGCGCTGGGCCTTCGACGCGGCTCGTATTGGCTGGAGTGACTGCGATATGTTCGGTCTCGATCCGGTCGCACCCACCATCCGCAGCGGAATCGGCTTGGTGCCGAGCCTGGTGCTGTCCGCGCATCGGCGGCCGATCCGGATTGTCGCAATCAACCCGAGCGAGGCCGTGATCGAAACCGGGAGCGGATTGAGGTGGTGTCACTACAAGTGCGGCCGTGCGGGGCCACCGCTGTGGGAGCATCCAGCATTCCAATGGTTGCATTGAATGGTGGTGGCGACCCGAATAATTGGGAACAGTCCATGATCGAATGGCGTCGCAGCAGGAACGCTTTCCGCACGAGCTGGGCTTCTGAACCGATACCGGACCGGTCCGGCTCCGCGTCGGCATCGGTACCGGACCGATCAGGCACCGATCCGGCATCGATGGTGGAGCGATCGGTCACTGCCGCACCGGTGCTGCCAGTTGAACACGCCCAGCATTTTCTTCGGTGGCTACAAGAGCCGGGAGGTCGGGTCGGTTGGGTGCCCGCTGTCGAGCTTGCGCAAGCCTATGCCGAATTCGCGGCCGATCAGTCTCTCGAGGCCGTTGGATGGGTGGCCGTCGGCCGCGAGCTTCGTCGCCTGCTCGGCACGCCGAAAACCTATCTGTGGTCGAATGGCAAAAAGGTGCGGGTGTATTTCATTCCGGCTGCCGGGCCGGCGCCGTTGACGGTGATCGAGCGAAGTGGAGAAGCTCGGGAAGCCGGCTGATCGTGAGGCGTCATCGTTCGATAATCGCGGGTCCTGCAACCGCGATCCAAAAGGGGGAGAATACGACCATGGCCGACCGTCGCAGCATGACGAGCAAATTGAACGCGCAACGCTCGACAGGCCCGAGGACGCCGGAGGGCAAGGCTGCCGCCCGTCTCAATGCCATGCGGCACGGAATTTACACCCAGGTGTGTGTCATCGATGGGGAAGCCGAGGCCGAGTTGGTTGCTTTCGGCAAGCGCCTCCGTGCCGAATTTGCCCCCGTCGGTGAGTTCGAGCTG
>JANOKV010000382.1:0-4373 GCA_031419415.1 Hyphomicrobiales bacterium
GGGCGCGGCGGCGGCATCGGCCGCGAGCTTTGCCGCGACCTACGCCTTGGGCAAAGCCGCCGTCTACTATCTCAGCCGCCGCCATCTGGGCGGCGCCGCCGCCCAAGGCGTAACCGCCACCTACAAACACGCCTTCGCCACCGCCTTCAGCATGGCGCGGGAACATAAGGCGGATGAAGCGGGGAAAACGCCGCCGCCGGGATAGGGTGTGGGGTGAGGATTAGAGATTGGCGAGCACGGGGTGCGGGACTTGCACCCGAGCCCAGGCTTGTGATTGGTCGGTTTCGGAGGGTAAGCCGGCATGCTCGCGACGGGTTGCAGCCGAGCATGGCGCGTCGCGAGTGAGCCTGGCAGCCGCGCCCCACCAGCGCCGTGCTGGGGAGCACACGTCAAACTCAAACGGCCAGATCCATCCTTGGCAGGGTACCGGCCCAATCAAGGATCTTGCGGTCTGATGTGATCAGAGTGAAACCGGCGTTGATGGCCACAGCCGTGATGAGGCGGTCAGCAGGGTCGGCGTGGAAATCCGGCAGTTGGGCCATGGCAATGGTGTCTTCGCCGGTGATCGGGCGCTCGATGAGGCCGCTCGTCAGGATGCGCTTCCTCCATAGGGCGATCGGTTCGGACAACGTGAGGCGTCTGCGCGCGATCGCGAATTCGACCTCCCAGAAACTGATCGGGCAGATCGACACGAGGCCAGCGCTGGCGGCGTCTGAGATGGTGCGCGCGGCGATCTTGCCGAGGCGCCGATCGTCGGTCTCGAACCACACCAGGGCGTTGGTGTCGAGGAGATACGTCATTCGGCCGGCGACGTCTGCGGATACCACGCTTCGACATCGTCCTCGGTGAGGAGGTCGTCGAGCGTATCCTCCGGGTCGGTCAGCGCGAGGACGGCCTTACTGCCGCCGGGCGCGACGCGGTGGGGCGACGGTGCAGGAATCAGGCGAGCTACTGTGCGGCCATCCTTCAAAATTTCGAGGGTCTCACCGGACGAACGCGCGCGTTCCAGCGCCGCGCGCGGGTCGGACAGAAATTGGTTTTCGTCGATGCGCTCCATGCGCCGAGTTTAGCACAAGACCGTGGAGAGTGTCCAAAGCGCACTGAGTCCTGCGGGCGCTCGTCGACAGCTTCCTAGCACCACCCCTATATTCACGGCGGGCCGCATCTCCCACTGTGTACACCGCCGTCTACCGACCGGCCGAACTACGGGTTGACTATCTCTGGCCGGGCAAGACGATGAGCCAAAGATTGGGGACATTTCAGGCCTCCGAATACTCCCACGATTGCGGAGAACTCGCCCGTTAGGTCGACTTCTCCTGGCCCGTAGTGAAAGTGGCGATTGCCAAACTGCTATAGCCCTATGTCTACCGCTTTCGACCGGATTGCGTCACAAGTGACGGGGATGCTTGGGGCATGTAGCTTAGCGAGCAAGCAATTCAATTGTGAATGCCAAGGGAAGCGTACTGATGCTGTTCCACAGTCGTCCAGGATCGGAGTACGACGCAAAGTTTTGGAGGTCACTTCTTGCACTGCAGGACAGGATCTGGCCCGAGCTGTCTGTCCGTGTCGATGGAGCGCGGACGCTTGGAGTGCACTGGGAGCAAAACACCACACCATTTGCGTGGCTTGAAGGAGAGAGGGCGCTGGCACACGTCGGCGTGATCGCTCATCCTTTGCGCCTCATGGGAAAGGACCTTGTGGTCGCTGGCATCCACGCTGTGTGCGTCGATCCCTTGGCACGTGGTCGTGGCTTGGCACGCCGTTGTATGGAAGCTGCCCTATCATGGGTTGACGAGCGCAACATGCTGGCCAAGCTCTCGACCAGCATTCCGGAATTCTACTCGCCTTGGGGTTTTTCCGTTGTTCCGACCTACCGCTTCATTTCCGAACGCGCTGGTGGCGGGGGAAGTGCGCGCGCTGCGCTGCTCGGCGACGCAGCACACCTGCGCGGGCTGCTCGACACGAGAACGCCAACATCTGATGTGTTTGCCACCCGAGAAAAGGGCTGGCTGCCAATAATCAATCTCGCACTGCAACGTCGCTTGCCAAGTGGGGTGCTCGTGGTTCCGGGTCGAGATTTCCTCATTGTGGCGCGCCAGCAAGGCAAGGTCCTACATCTGGATGATGTGATCGGACCTGAGCTGCCAGAATTGGACGACATTGTGGCTGCAATTCCGTTCGATTTCGAGCGAATTGTCTACCACTTCACACCTGATCGTTTGGCTCCCCACGCGCGCGCCGAAGTCGCCTCGGGAGACGATGGAGTACTGCAGATCCGAGGCGCTTGGCCGACTCTGCCCCCATTTGGCGTGCCATCAGTGTGGGAACACTGATCGGCCGTCAGCCAGACACCAGAAAGCGGACGAATAAGAAGCTCAAATCTTGCAATCGACCGACGGTCGGTATCGACCCGATTCCGTCCCGTTCCTTGCTCGTGCTTGCGACGCTGGAAGCTGCGGGTTCTGCGGACATCGATATCCGATGATTTGCACCCACCCGAACGTGCCCACTCCCACTCCCTTCCCTTGACGGCCCTGCCCCCGCGCCCGCACCATCTCCATTCGGTGGAGCGAGGGGCGGCATGGAGCTTCATGTTTTTTTGGCGGTGCTGGCTTCGGCGCTGTGTCATGCGAGTTGGAACGCTGGCCTCAAGATGCGCGTCGATCCAGGCGTGGCGATCACGATCGTGGCGGTGGCGGGTGGCGTGGTCGCGCTGCCGCTGCTGGCGATCACCGGGTGGCCGGCGCGCGCGTCGTGGCCGCATCTGGCCATCTCGACCGTTCTCCACGTCGGTTATTTCAAAGTCTTGGCTGAAGCCTACCGCGCCGGGGACCTCAGCCAAGTTTACCCGATCGCACGGGGGACGGCGCCCCTGCTGACGGCGGCGGGCAGTTTGCTGATCCTCGCCGAACCCGTCGCGGCGACGGGCGTCATCGGCATCGGTCTGCTGGCGGGGGGTGTGCTGTTGTTGTCGATGCGTCCAGGCGTCAAGACGCTGGCGGCCCTGGAAAAGCGTGCGATCGGTTTCGCCCTGCTCACAGCCGCGTCGATCGCCGCCTATACGCTGGTGGATGGTCGCGGCGCCAGAGCCGCAGGCGACGCGCATGCCTACGCGGTCGCGTTCTTTCTGTGCAACGGCGCGATGATGGGCGCGATCGGCCTCGGGCGGCAACGCAGCGAAATCCGGGCGGCGCTCGCGGGCGGCTGGCTGATCCCACTCGGCGGCGGTGTGCTCTCATTCGTCTCCTACTGGATCGCCCTGTGGGCCATGACGCTGGCGCCGATCGCGCTGGTCGCCGCCGTGCGCGAATCGAGCGTTCTGTTTGCCGCCGCCATCGGCGTTTTTGTTCTGAAGGAGCCCCTGATCGGATCGCGGGTGGCCGCCGCAGGCCTGGTCCTTGCCGGATTGATGCTGATCCGGTTGAGTTGATCGACGGCGACAGGAGTGACAGCAATGTTGCGCTCAGTCGCCGACCTGTGGCACCCAAGGTGGGCAAACATTTCGGGAGTAGACGACGATGGCGCGGGATGGCGAACAGGCATCGACGAAGGTCGATAAATCGGGCGGCGCACTGACCGGCGTCAAGGTAATCGATCTGACGCGGGTGCTCGGCGGTCCGTTCGCCACGCAGCTCCTGGCCGACCACGGCGCCGACGTCATCAAGCTCGAGCCGCCGCAAGGCGACGAGGTGCGCGACTGGGGCCCGCCCTTCCACGAGGAGGACGCCTCCTACTTCATCGGCATCAATCGCAACAAGCGCTCCGTCGGGCTCGATCTCGCGCAAGAGCAAGGCCGCGAGATCCTGCTGCGCCTGCTCGAGGGCGCCGACGTGCTGATCGAGAATTTCAAGCCCGGATCGATGGAAGCCTGGGGTATCGGCTATGAGACCCTGAAGAAACGCTTCCCCCGCCTCGTTTACTGCAAAATTTCAGGCTTCGGCGCGGACGGACCGTTCGGCGGATGTCCGGGCTATGACGGCATCGTCGGCGCGATGACGGGGCACTACAGCGTCAACGGGTCGCCGGAGTCGGGGCCAATGCGGCTCGGACTGCCCGTCGTCGATATTTCGATGGGCCTCTACTGCGTCATCGGCATCCTGATGGCGATGCACGAGCGCACCACGTCCAACGAAGGCCAGTACATCGAGGTGACGCTCTATGACGCGGCGCTGTCGCTGATGCACCCGCACTTCGCCAACTATCACCTGTCCGGCAAGACGCCGCAGTTGACGGGCAACCAGCACGCCAACCTCGTGCCCTACGGCATGTATCAAACCAAGACCTGCCGCATCATGATCGGGGCCGGCAACAACAAGGCGTTCCGCAAAGTCTGCGAGGTGTTGGGCCGACCCGACCTCGCCGACGATCCCCGC
>JANOKV010000383.1:0-3791 GCA_031419415.1 Hyphomicrobiales bacterium
ACCGATTTGGGCAAACGCTATTCCCGCCAGCGCGACAATGGCGGCGTCTATTACGCCCTGCCCGACGGCTCGAAGTGCATCGAGGTCGCCTATCCGATTCTCAGTCCCAATGGCTGTGGGTTGTCACCGGACGGCCGAACGCTCTATGTCGCCGACACCGAGGGTGCGCGATTGTGGGCCTTCGAGGTGCAGGGCCCCGGCAAGCTCAAACCCAAGGGAGAGTTCGCCCCCCACAGCGGCCGCATGATCGCAGGCCTGGGCGGCATCGCCCGCTTCGACAGTCTCGCGGTCATGGCGAGCGGCAACATCACCGTCGCCACGTTGAATACCGGCCGCATCACCGAGCTCTCGCCCAAGGGCGATATCGTGCGCAGCATCGAAGTGCCAGATGTCTATCCGACCAACATCTGCTTCGGGGGCCCGGACATGTGCACCGCCTACATCACGCTGTCAGATTCCGGTCGCCTGGGCGTCATGCAGTGGCCCGAACCCGGATTGAAACTCAACTTCAATTGACGCGGCCAGCTCAAACCCAAACGAGAGATCGAGCGCCTCGACGACAAGGCGCTCGATTTCGACCTCGCTCTCAGCTTCAGCCCCCCAGCTTGTCCTGCGTTTTCGTGTCGAAATCGCTGGCGTCGTGGCGCTCGTGCAGTTGGCTCGAAGGCTCGCCCTGGATGCGATTGACGATCCGCCCGCGCTTGACGGCTGGCCGTTGACCGATGGTTTCCGTCCAGCGATTGACGTGTTTGTAGCTGCCCACGTCGAGGAACTCGGCGGCGCCGTAGAGCAACCCTTTGGCGAGCGCGCCATACCAGGGCCAGATCGCCATGTCGGCAATCGTGTACGCGTCTCCGGCCATGTAGGCGTGGTCGGCGAGGTGGCGATCGAGCACGTCGAGCTGGCGCTTCGTTTCCATCGCGAAGCGGTTTATGGGATACTCCCACTTGGCCGGCGCGTACGCATAGAAATGGCCAAACCCGCCGCCGAGATAAGGCGCGCTTCCCATTTGCCAGAACAGCCAGTTCAATGCCTCGGTGCGCGCGCCGCTCTCCTTGGGCAGGAAGGCCCCGAATTTTTCAGCGAGGTAGAGCAGGATCGCGCCCGACTCGAATACGCGCTGCGGCTTGGCCGCGTTGGAACGATCCAGCAGCGCTGGGATCTTCGAATTGGGATTGATGCCGACGAAGCCCGAACCGAACTGGTCGCCGTTGCCGATGCGGATCAGCCACGCGTCGTACTCGGCGCCTTTGTGGCCGAGCGCCAGCAATTCCTCGAGCATCACCGTGACCTTCACGCCATTGGGCGTTCCCTGCGAATAAAGCTGCAGGGGATGCTTGCCGACCGGAAGCTCCTTGTCTTGCGTCGCGCCGGCGATCGGGCGATTGATATTGGCAAAGCGACCACCGCTCTCCTTGTCCCACGTCCACACCTTGGGTGGGGTGTACTCGTCTGAAGTGCTCACGATCGGGAATCCTTTTCTCGTTGTCCCGTGTGACGTGGGTCGCCTCTGCGGCTCCCCCATCGTCATCGGGGTCCGCGCATTCTAGTGATCACGGCTTGAAATTCTAGGCATCACGAGCCTGACCCTAGGCTGCCACGCATCGGGAGGGAGGGAGGGGCGACATCGTTGTCGTCGTGCAGCCCGTCGAGAGCGAACGCGTCTCAGGCGTCATTTCCCCGATCAGGGCGAATTTACAGAGATTTGTCCCCGCTGCGACGGCAGGTTGGCAAATCCCGATATCGGCGCGATTGTTTTCAGCAGCTTGCATGCGAAATTCCCTACTCGAAGTCCACGTCGCAATTTCGGAGATCGACCATGACCAACACAGGCGGCTGCCACTGCGGCGCCATCCGTTACCGAGTCGAAGGGGAGCCGATCACCCACGCACTCTGCCACTGCACGGATTGCCGCCGGCATGCCGGCGCGCCGATGGTCGGATGGACCATGTATCCCACTGCCGCCGTAACCGTCACGAAGGGCCAGCCAAAAATCTACCCCTCGTCGAAGGAGGGGCGGCGGCACTTTTGCGGGGATTGCGGCACGGGGGTGTTCTACGTCAACGACGCCATCTTGCCCGGCATCATCGACATCCAAAGCGCGACCTACGACGACCCCGAAGCCGTTCCGGCCCGCGTGCACATCCAAGTCGCAGAACGTATCCGCTGGATGGAACACGCGCATACGCTGCCGACGTTCGAACGGTTTCCACCGATGTCCTAGGCGCCGCCGCCGCCGCGCCAGCGATGAGCCTCGACACCTCGCCTCGGCGACCGTCATGCTCATTGAGCAATTTGTCAAAAAATTTCGACTTGAAGTCGAACGGCCAACTGTCTGAATGTCGTTGCGGCAGAACGCGCATCGCCAACACGAGGAGACCCGCACATGGCCAAACTCAAACAGCCCAAACCCGCCGCCGGCGCGGCAACCGGCGCCGTGCGCTTTCACCGCGTTTTGGCGGCCAAACCGGAGAAGGTCTACCGGGCGTTTCTCGATGCCGACGCCATGGTCAAATGGCTGCCGCCCTATGGGTTCACCTGCAAGGTGCATCACTTGGACGCCACCGTCGGTGGCACGTTCCGCATGTCGTTCAAGAATTTTACGACCGGCAATAGTCACGCCTTCGGCGGCGATTATCTGGAACTCGTGCCGCACGAGCGCATTCGATACACCGACACGTTCGACGACCCGAACCTGCCGGGCGTCATGGAGGTGACCGTGCGACTGAAGGCGGTTTCGGTCGGCACCGAGATCTACATCGAGCAGACGGGCATTCCACACGTCATTCCGGTCGAAGCTTGCTATCTCGGCTGGCAGCAATCTCTGGCGCAGCTTGCCTTGCTCGTCGAGCCGGACATTCCGGAGTGAGGGAGCCAGCCGAGCAATACGAGGAGAGCCATATGACGCCAAAACAGAAAATCACGCCTTGCCTCTGGTTCGACCGCAATGCCGAGGAGGCCGTCCGGTTCTACGTATCGGTCTTCACCAATTCATCGGTCGACCAGGTGCAAAGGTCGACCGTCGACTATCCCGGCGGCGAGGAAGGATCGGTGCTGATCATCGCGTTCACGCTGGCGGGCCAGAGCTATCTGGCGCTCAACGGCGGGCCGTCCGAAAAATTCAACAACGCCATCTCGCTGTCCGTCGACTGCGAGGACCAAGCCGAGGTCGATCGGCTCTGGACGGCACTCACGGCCGACGGCGGTCAACCCGTGCAGTGCAGCTGGCTCAAAGACAAATATGGCCTCTCCTGGCAGATCGTGCCGCGTCGCCTGCCGGAGCTACTGTCCGATCCCGATACGGCCAAAGCCCGCCGCGTGATGGAGGCGATGATGCAGATGGTCAAGATCGACATCGCCAAACTCGAAGCGGCGGCCGCAGGCAAGTAATTTTCACGAGAGACAAATCCGGATTATCCAAGGATTGGAGACCCGTCATGACGACTTACACCGACCTCTTCGTCATTCCCGTGCCCAAGGAGAAGATCAGCGACTATCGAAAGCTTGCCGAGCTGTCCGCTCAAATCTGGCGCGATCACGGCGCACTCTCGTATATCGAGGTCGCGGCCGATGATGTGAAATCTGGCAAGCTCACATCGTTTCCGCAGAGCGTCGACCTCAAAGACAATGAATTCGTCATCGTGGCGATCATCACCTATCGCTCGCGCGCGCACCGCGACGAGGTCAATGCTCGCGCGATGAAAGATTCGCGCATGGCGGGCATGGACCCCAAGTCGATGCCATTCGACGGCAAGCGCATGTTCTGGGGCGGCTTCAAGCCGTTCGTCGGC
>JANOKV010000384.1:0-5142 GCA_031419415.1 Hyphomicrobiales bacterium
GCCGCGCAAGCGACCCAAGCCGTCCGGGACCACGACGACCGCGGTCGTCATACGACGACCCATCGCCAACTGTTCGTGCGCACCAGCGGCGGCTCGATCATCGATACGCCCGGCGTTCGGGGACTGGAGATCTGGGAGACCGCAGACACCGCCGCCGACAGCTTCGAGGATATCGACGCCCTGGCGGCCCAGTGCAAATTTCGCAACTGTCGCCACGATAGCGAACCCGCGTGCGCCGTTCGCGCCGCCCTCGAGCGAGGCGAACTAGACGCAACTCGTTTCGCTGATTTCACGAAATCCCGGCGCGCTCGAAAGTAGTGCGTGTTCTGGTCGATGTGTATCGCAAAGGCACAGTGCGCATGGTTGGGTCCAGGGCAATTCAAGTCTCGACCTCGCCCCTCGTGTCATCCCGCGGTTTGTCCTTGGCATCCAGCCCTCCACAGGCCTGAGCCCAGCCGAGAGATGGATCTCAAGGACAAGCAGCGGGATGACAATTCTTGGCCGGGGCCTTGCAGGATGAATTGACTAACCCTGTCGTTGGGTCAAGCGCTGCACGTCGAGCGACCCAACGTTTCTGGATGTGCCGTGGATGTCGGGTTGCGCTTACCCTGAACCTACGTGGGTAAAGCGCTCGAACGATCACGCCCGGCGCACGCTGATCTCTCTACCCGAGACCAGCGCGCGCCCGCCCCCTCACTTCTGATCCGCGATCAGCTTCGTGTACTTGTCGAGTTGTTTGTCGAGCACGGCCATCGTGTCGGCGGGGCCGACAAAGACGTCTTTCATGTAGCGGCTTTTGACGACGCCTTGCACCATCGCGGTTTCCATGCCGGCTTTGAAGGCGGCGGCCAATTTCTCGACGACGGCCTTGGGCGTGCCTTTGGTGGTCGAGATGATGAGATAATTCTCGCTGCCCACCATCCAGCCGTTGGCGTGCATCCCTGCGATTTCGGGGAAGCGCTCCATCGGTTCAGCCGACATGGCGCCGATCAGGCGTAGTGCGCCAGACTCGATGTGCGGCCCAAACGTGCCGCCTGAAAAACCGAAGTCGACCTGGTTGCCGAGCACCGCTTGCACCGCGCCATTGCCGCCTTGGGTCGGCACGGGAATGATCTCCACGCCTTCCATCTTCGCCACATGCTGGAAGATCAGTCGATCGAGTTGGAACTGCGACGCATATTTGATCGAGCGCTTTTCGGCTTTCGCCGCCGCGATCACGTCTTTCATGTTTTTATAGGGACGGCTCGGGTGGGTGAACAGACCGTCCTGGAAGAGGCTGATCAGCCCGATGTGCTCGAAGTCGGTGTGCTTGTATTGCGTCTGCAGCACCAGCGGTTCGAAGGTGAAGGTGAGCGACCCGCCCGCATAGATCGTGTATCCGTCGGGGTCCGAACCCTTGATCTGCATGGCCGCGATCCCGCCGCCCGCGCCCGGTTTGTTGATCACCAGAACGGGCTGGCCCAGGCTCTTGGTCATGGGCTCGGCAACCGCACGCACGACCGCGTCGGTGCCTCCGCCCGCACCGAAACCAATGACGATGTTGATGGGTTTCGTCGGGAATTGCTGGGCCGCCACGGGACCCGCCGTGAGCGCGGCCAACGCGATCACCGAAACCATCTTGATGCTGCTGCGACGTGTCATGTTTCTCTCCCTTGTCGTTTTTTGGTGCTGTGCAGGCTTCACGCGCCGGTGCCGCCCGCTCCTGTCCGCTGGCGTAGCAAGTTCACCGCGCTCAGCCGCCACACGGACAACACGGCCAGCGCCAGGAACACGCAGGCGACTGGATGATTGGCCAGCGACGAGACTTTGGCGTCGGTGATAATCATGGCTTGGCGCAGCGACAGCTCCGCCATCGGACCCAGAATGAAGCCGACCAGGAACGTCACGAACGAGAAGTCGAACTTCTTCATGAAGTAGCCGAAGAAAGCGAACACCAGCATCAGGTAGACGCTGAACATGCCGCTGCCCTCGAGATAGGCGCCGATGACGCAGATGAACACGATGATCGGCACGAGGATCGTTTCCGACACCGTGATCAGGCGCGCGAACAGGTTCTGCCCGACCATTCCCATCACCAACATGATGAACGAGGCCACGATCATACCGATGAAGATAGCATAAACGAGCACTGCATCTTCGCGAAAGAGCGAGGGGCCCGGCGTGAGCCCGTGCAGCATGAACGCCCCCATCAGAAGCGCCGTGGAGGCGCTGCCCGGCAACCCGATGGCGAACATCGGGATGAGGCCGGCGGGCACGGACGCGTTGTCTGCGGCCTCCGCCGCCGCCACACCCTCGAGGCGTCCCTTGCCGAAGCTGTCGGGATCGGGATCACGGTTCTTGGTCCAGGCGTAGGCGAGAAACGGACTCAGGCTGGCGCCGAGCCCCGGCACGCTACCAACGCCGATGCCGACGGCGCTCGAGCGTAGAATTGTCGGCAGGCATTTGATAAATTCCAGCCAACTGAGCTTTTGATCCTGGGCCGTGCCCATTTCGAGCCGGTCAACCTTGTGCTGGTAATTACCGCGCCAGCCCCGGTCGATCTGCACCAGCATCTCCGACAGCGCCAGCGTCCCGATCGCCACGGCGAGCAGCGGAACGCCGTCATAGATATCGGCGAACCCGAAGGTCAACCTCGGCTGCCCGGTCTCCATGTCGAGACGTGGCGCCGCCAGCAGCAGTCCCAAAAACCCCGCGATCAGGCCCTTGTAGAACGAGTTGCCCGAAACCGCCGCGATAAACGTGATGGCGAAGATCAGCACCGCCGTCAGCTCGACGGGACCGATGCCCACAGCGATGGCGGCCAACGGTTGGGCCAGCATGATCAAGGCGACCGTCGCCAGGAAATCGCCCATAACGGAGGCGATCAGCGCCAGCTTCAACGCTTTCTGGCCCTTGCCCTGTTGCGTCAACGGATAGCCATCGAGCGTCGTGACGACCGATTGCGGCTCGCCCGGCACGTTGATCAGGATGGCCGTCAGCGCACTCCCGGTGTTGCCGCCCTTGCTGACGCCGATCAGAAACGAGATCCCGGTCAGAGCCGGCAGCTTGTAGGTGATCGGTATGAGCAGCGCGATCGCCGTCGCCCGGCTCATGCCCGGCAGCACGCCCACGATGTAGCCGATGAACAGCCCGAACGTGATGTAGGCAATCACCTGGAGCGTGAGCACGTTGTCGGCGGCTTGCATCACCTGTTGGTACATTCAGGTTCCCCGAACTCGTGCGCGCGCCTGCGTCGACCGTTGCGTCATGGCAGTGGAATCTGAAGCGCGTAGGCAATCACCAGATGCGTCGCGGCGACCGTCAGCAGCGCCACCAGCGCGATCCGCACCGGCTGCAACTCGCCCATGAAGATCATGGTGGCTGCAATCAACAGTGGACCGCCGACCCACATGCCGAACCGGTGGATCATCAGCACGCCCGCGAAGACAATGGCGCCGATGAGCAGGAAAAAACCCAGCTCTTCCCAGGTGATCGGATTGGGTTGGTCCTCATACATTTTTGGCTTGGTCAGCGCCTGCACCAGCAGCCCCACGCTGCCCAAGGCAATCCCGCCGAGCATGACCATGGGATAGAAGTAGGGGGAGAGCCCATGCCAGATGCCGCCCACGTTCTCGCGCGGGATTACGATGAACGCCATCACCGCGACGAACGCGAGCAGCCCCACGCCCGCGAACACGTCGACCTTGCGCATAGACCAGAGCCCTTCCTCGGGAAGCGTGTCACCCTCGAAAACGCGTGGCGCTGTCGAGCAACACGCGACAGTGACAACAATTTCCCTTGGCGGCAACGACGTTGACTCCCGAGCGCCCACAGGGCGATTCAATTCATCCAGGAAGGCCTCGACCAAGGATTGCCATCCCGGTGATTGTCACCGGGATCCATCTCTCGGCTGGACTGCGGAGCCGGCGGAGCGCTGGGTGCCAAGGACAAACCGCGGGATGGCACGAGGGGCGGCGTCGAAAATTGAATGGCCCTGCAAGAGCCCATTCGATCGGCTTGCGTCCTCAGGTGGTCGGCGGCACATTGGCCGCATGACAACACACATCGCTCCGCCGCCCGCCCCGTCCTCCGACCCCACCACCTATGTGCGACAGCGCCTCGAGGCCGCAGTCCTAACGCCGGTGCGGGCTTTTCGCTGGCGGTATCTCCCGCTTCTCATGGTCTATTTTGCCTATGGCGCCCTGGGCCTCACCGCCATCGCGTCGAGCTTCTGGGTCAAGCAGTCGCTGTCGTTGACGCCTGCCGACCTCGCCGCCGTCGGCGTTTGGCTGTCGCTGCCCTGGGCCATGAAGATGGTCTTTGGCGAATTGGTGGACGCCGTCCCCATCCTGGGCTCGCAGCGGCGGGTTTATGTTTTCATCGGCGCCGGACTGATTGCGGTCAGCCTCCTGATGCTGGCGGGCGCGTCATCGGGCTGGCTGACGTTCGCCAGCAAGGACACGCTCTACGTCGCCGCGTCGCTCATTTCGATCCTGGGCGTGGTGCTGCAAGATGTCGTCGCCGACGCCATGAGCACGGAAGTGGTCGATCGCACGAACCCGGACGGCACGCCTCGGGCGCAGGCCGATATCGATCGCGAACTGGGCCTGGTGCAAGTGCTGGGGCGGCTCTCTCTCTCCGTCGGCATCTTCGCTGTTGCCGGCCTGGGCGGCTGGCTGGCGCTGACGGTATCCTACACGACGGTCTTTCTGATCGGCCTCGTCATCCCGGTGATCTCGCTGTCGGGCGCTTTGCTCGTGCGCCTCGACACTGATGCTCCGCGTCCCCTCGATAAGCCTCTGCTTTTCGGCGGCCTCGCGTTCGGCCTGGTGGTCTCGCTCCTTGGCCTTTCCGGGTTGTCCTTCGCGCAGGAACTCGTGTTTCTCATTTCGGTCGGCGTCATCACCACCATGTTGCATCGCATCACCGGCGACCTCGACGTCACGACCAAGCGCCAGATCGCCATCGCTGCGGTGTTGATCTTCGTCTTTCGCGCGACACCCTCGGTCGGCGAGGGCTACTCGTTCTTTTCGATCGACGTGCTGAAGTTTACGGAAGGCTTTTTCGGCGTTCTGCAACAGACAGGGGCCGCGATCGGCCTCGTCGCCCTCTGGCTGCTCTCGGACCTGATCACGAAGCAACCCGTCGAGCGCATCCTGCTCT
>JANOKV010000385.1:0-4750 GCA_031419415.1 Hyphomicrobiales bacterium
TGTTGAAAGTGAAGGGGTCGACGGCGGGCTGAATGCGGCGTGCGAACTCCTCGAAGACGAGATGCTGGTATTGCATCTCGGTGACGAAGCGCGCGGCCTGAAACAGGCGATCGCCGTCCCAGACGAGGTCCGCAGGATCGGACGGAATGGAATCTTCCGCGCCCAGATCGACGAGCAGCCATTCGTTGATGAAGGACTTGTCGCTCGAAGCCAGGATCGTCGCCTTGTTGGCGTCGACCATGCGATCATGCTCGGAGTGGAAGATGCTGTGGACAGCCGTCAGCGCGATGTTCTCGTTGCCGCGCCCATCACCCGTGATGAAATGCGAGTCGAGCATCTCGTCGTCGTAGGTGGAGGCGAGGTCGTCGTTTGCAAAGCCATCGAGGTCGTCTTCGGTCTGGAAGGCGTCGGCGGCGGTGACGCGACCGTCGCCGTTGGAGTCGTAGCGGCCGGGTGCAGCGTGATGCGCGATGTCGTTGAGGAAGGCGTGGCCGGTCAGTTCTGCTCCTGCGGTGGAGATACCCGCTTCTGTGCCTTCTTTGAGCCAAGGCTGATTGCCATGGTCAGCATCGGCTTTCATGACCAATTGGGCGTAGCCGTTGGCGCCCGCAATGAACTTGCCATACTGGTCGGTCAGCAGAAGCGGCACGTTGTGGACGTCGAAATCACTGAGCTTGATGCCGAGCATTTCGAGCGCCTGCGCCTTGACTTGCCCCCAGTTTCCGATGCCGCCGGCGACTGTGCCAGAACCGATGTCCCCCGTACCGCTCAGCAGTTTTCCGGTCGAGACGGCGACGGGGCCGTCGCCGCCGTCCAAGTCGACCATCTTGTACTCGCGCAGGAAGACCTGATGCGAGGAATGCGAGGTGTAGGTCTGGTTCTGGTCAATCCAGGAGGTGGTGGTGTTTTCGTGCTGGGGAACGCCGGCCACGGTTGTGACGGTAGCGCGCGTCAGCGCCATGAAGTTCGGGCTGTCGTCTGACGTGCGTTGGATGCCGTCGGCGCCGAAGCCGTCGTCGTCTTTGATAAACCCGTCGTCTTCTGTCCCATCGGTGTTGTCTGCGCCTTTACCGTTATTAGCAACACCGTTAGCGCCGAAGTCATACAGCGGATCATCCACCTGTAGCGGAATGTAAACCGTTCCGTTGCCGCCCTTGGTGACGAGGTCGAGGCCGTGGTCGAAGAACTGGCCGAAGTAGGTCATCCACGAGTTGAAGCCGGGCGACAGGCCGATGTCGGGCGACAGGTTGGGGATGGAGAGGCTCCCCGACGTGTCGGGATCGAGACCGAGGGTGGTGAGCAGGTCGGTTAGGGCTTGTTGGGCGGCTGGCGCGGCGTCATCGGCGGCGACTGCGGCCTGCCATGCGTCCCATGCTGCTTCGATATCCGCAGCGGCTGTGGAGCTGACCAGGGCATCGAGTTGGGTGGTGAGGGCATGGGCGGCAGTACTATTTGTGGCCGCCAAGTCTGCGGCGGCTACTGCCGCCAGGGTTTCCGATGAATCTCTGGTCTGCCCCTCGATAATGGTCGATTGCAAGGCGAGCAAATTAACGTGCAGCAAGCCCGCATTTTCTGCGGCGATCGCAGCAATGAAGCCAATACCGGAATCAATAGGGACGCCTGCCGCTGTGAGGGCATTGACTACGGCCACTGCAGTATTCTCAGCCAAGATGGCTGCACTGACCGCCGCAGCGGCTTTGGAAACGTCAGTAGCGCTAAAATGGGGTCCTGAACTTACCGATGTAGCCAATGCATCCGCTGCTGCATTCGCTACAGCAGCCGCATCGTCCGCCGCATCGGCGAGGTTCGCAGGGATCGTGTAGAGGTCGGCGGCGACGGCGGCGTTATAGGCGGCCTCTAGCGCGCCGGCATTCGTGGCAGCCGCCGCAGCGGCCGTTGAGACGACCAGCGCTTGCGCAGCTGCGATGTCGGCAGCTGCGTCGACGGCATCGGCGCCCGTGATGCCGTGGTGGGCCAAGGCCGCTTCGACGGCTGCCGGATTGGCCGCCGTCATGTCGACGATCAGATTGGAAATGATGCGCGGGTCGGCGTCGACGATGCTGTGCGATCCTGAGCCGGTATAGCCATAATTGCTGGCATTGGCCCCCGCAGACGCAGTGATTGCAGGTCCTGGCCCCGCATTGTCGAAATCGATCGTGTCCCCGTCCGCATCATTCAAAAACACGGGGTCGGTCAGTCGCGGGAACAGATTGTCGGCTGCGCCGAATTCGCTGGCGCCGGGCAGCAGGCCGTTGAACGTACCATCCACTGTGCGCAGGCCGGCGGGCATCTGGGCGGCGTTCGCCGCAGTAACGCCATAAGCGTCCATGATCGACTGGAGGATCGTCTTGGGGGCCGTCTCGGACGTATAGCCGATCGAGGTGTCTTCGGCGATTTTGATCTGTTTCAGGATAAATTCGAGATCGGCGATGTTGACGTTGAAGCTCGTAGACATGTTGATTTACCCCCACCTAATCAGAATGTTACAGCCTACGAACCAATCGTATCGCCAGCACCGGGACCCATAGGAGTGGGAACCAGGGCTGGCGGCGATCCGTAACCGCATGAACTTCCGCGAGGGGGAATTGGCCTTTCGTTAACCTTGATGACAACCACCCAACGTCGAGCGTCCCCGGGACTGAAGTCGGGCTTGGCATCAGACTTTAGTCGGGGATGCGTCTCAAAATGGGGGTCGAAAGGGCCAGTTCTGTTTTTGTCGTGAGGGGAGAATAGTCATTTAAGATATTGGAAAAACACATAAATAAAGCAAATCCAACAATTTGGAAGTGAAGGAACCAAGTGTGGCAGCCCTTTTGAAACAGTCGTTAAGGAATGTTTGACTCCGGGGCTAGGTTATCCACAATGAGGATGTTAGCCTTCAACGATCAATTAACGAACATTCCCCGACTTGCCGAAGTCTAGCGTGCGCCAGGGGCTTTATGACTATGAGTAAACGTGTAAGTAATTCAGTGACTTCGGTCCTTCGGGTCGGGATCATCGATCCGTTTCCGTTGTTTCGAGCGGGCGTGGTAGGTGCGTTGCGCGCGTCTGGCGTTGCAGAAGTGGTGTTTGAAGGCCACAGTTGCGCGGAAGCTCTTCAACTCGTCTCCGAAAACGCCGTCGATATCATTCTGGTCAACCCGAACATTCCGGGCGGTGGCGGACAGATTATCGTCTCGATCCGGCAGATCAAATCGACGACGCGCTTGGTCGTGCTGTCCAATTCCGAGGACCCCGAAATCGTCGCCGGCGCGCTTCGCCATGGCGCCAGCGGATACATGCTGCGCACGGTCGAAGGCTCCGAGTTGCTCAATGCACTAAAAATCGTGGCGGCGGGTGGCGTCTATCTGACCCCATCCTTGGGCGCGAAACTGGTCGCTCGCCCCGCAATGTCCGCTGATGCGGTGGCGCTGGCGGATGAATACGCGAGCCTCACGATGCGTGAAAAGCAGATTCTGAAAATTCTGTCGCGGGGCGCAACGAACAAGGAAATCGCCCGGGAATTGAATATCTCCGAAGCGACCGTCAAACATTTCATGACCAGCATTCTGCAGAAATTGCGAGCGCGCAACCGCGTCGAGGCGGCTTTGAACGAGCGGCGCAGGTTGGCGCAAACGCCAGCCGAGTCGATGCTGATGTCGATGGGCGCCATCGAACATCGGCACGACGAGCAAGAGGTCGCCACGCGGCACGTGGTCTGAAACGTCGAGGCACGTGGGTGGCGCGCGGTGTGGGTTGGGTCGCGCGGCGTTCGAGCCCACCCACGTAGATTGCGCCCGAGCGCCGCAGTGCGCCTATTTTGAAGCCTGAGCGGACATCTTCTCGACCACGTTCTCGAGCGTGCTGACGGTCACGCTGCCATCCGGCCCGTTGACCCGCATTTTCATGTCCTTGCCTTTGAATTCGCTCTCGGACAGTGACTTGACGAATTTCGGCACGAAGCGTCGGTCGCCGGCGACCGCGATCAGCCACAAGTGCTTGCCCGACGTCCATTCGTTCGGACGCAGCATCAGCGGTTCATTGACGCCTTCGGTCAGCTTCTTGTCGATCGCGGGCGAGACGCTGGCCCAGAGTGCGGTGGCGACCGGGATAATGAGGCTTCCTTTTGTCGGTGCGCCACTGGCGTTGGGCGCTGCGACGGCCGAAGTTGCCGCGCCGCGCGCGATCCGCCATTGGCCCGACAGGATGGGCGGCAAGACGAGCCATTCCAAATCGGCGATACGCAGGTTGCGGAATCCCGGATCGCGCATCAGAACGCCGACGATGTCGGCGAAGCTCTGAGCCATGCGCTCGCGACGCGCTTCCGGGGTCGGCGGCGCTGGGGGTTGCTTCTGTTTCTCGGCCGATGCGGCACGTGCCTTCGTCGGTTGTTTCATGAGTGTCTCCCGTAATGAGTGGCTTGTTGGTTGGAGGGGTGGTCGATCCGCAACGGGCTCAAACGGCATTGGGTTTGATCGGTGGCTCGTCGGCGGGGCCAGAGGGTGATTGCCGCGGTTTGGCGAAGACGAAGGTCTGATAGGCGAGGCCGATGCCAATCAAAACGACGCCTAGCATGATGAAGGACAACGCACGCCACAGTCCGGTGAGACCGGCGAGGTCGACGAGGAAAACCTTGGCGATCGAGAGTGCGACGAGCAGCGCAGAGGCGATCCGCGCCATGAGATTGGCACGCCACATGCCATAAGCCAGGGAAATGACGCCGAGTGAAAGCCAGGTGGCGGAGTAGGCCCACAGCTCTGCCGATCCGGTA
>JANOKV010000386.1:0-3809 GCA_031419415.1 Hyphomicrobiales bacterium
CGGC
The DNA here is from genome assembly GCA_031419415.1 of Hyphomicrobiales bacterium. Classification (GTDB taxonomy): domain Bacteria; phylum Pseudomonadota; class Alphaproteobacteria; order Rhizobiales; family Hyphomicrobiaceae. The sequence continues at coordinate 5 of JANOKV010000386.1, forward strand.
CGCCCCGAGCGGCACTATCACCCCTCGGTCGGCTACTACGAGCATATGCCGGCCTGGCGGGTGCGGACTTATGTCGGCGAGGACATCTGGAAGCGCTATTTCAAATTCTCGTTCGAGCGCAATCCCTGGGACCGGCAAGTCTCCTGGTATCACTACAAGACGAAATCCAAATCAGCCGCCGCCAAACCCACGTTCGCCGCGTTCAACGCCGACCGGCGACGCGCCTGGGTCGAGAATTGGGACCTTTACACTGACCCAGATCGTACCGCGATCATCGTCGATCACGTCGGGCGGTATGAAACTCTCACTCGAGACTTCGATCGCGTCCTCGCCGAGATCGGCCTGACGGGCCAAGTGACGCTGCCCAAAGCCAACGTCTCGAAAGATCGTCGGGGCTACGCTGAGTATTACGAACCCGCGAGCCGCCAGCTCGTCGCCGACTGGTATGGCCCCGAAATCCGCCATTTCGGCTACGAATTTTGAGCCAGCGGGGGTGCGTCAGCGCCCGGCAGCTTGGCGTGGCCGCGCGGCCACAACCGATTACCCGCTCGCCCGGCCCCCGGCGAGGTTAGCACAATGGTAAGGATACCCGCCTAGCCTGCGATCAGTAGATCCAGTTCATGTAGCAGGCGGGTTGTTCATGGGCATTCTGACGTCTCTTTCGCTCGAAGAGGTTCGCGCACGCGGGAGTATCAAGGACGCCGATGTCCTGCGCTTGCGCCGTGCGTTCAATGACGACCACACGATCTGCGCCGACGAGGCCGAGGCGTTGATGGCGCTGAACGAGGCCTGCCCGATCAAGGAACGGTCTTGGGCGGCCTTCTACGTCGAGGCGCTCACCGATTACGTGGTTTTCCAGGCCAAGCCCGAAGGCTACGTGGTGGCCGATAACGCCAAATGGCTGATCGAACGGATCAGCCGCGACGGTCATGTCGACAGCCATACGGAACTGGAGTTGCTGGTCAACATCCTCGATAAGGCGCGCTGGTCGCCTCCCAGTCTGGCGGAATTCGCCATCACTCAGGTCAAGCACGCCGTCGTCACGGGGGCCGGTCCTCTGCGCTCTGGCCAGCCGCTCGAGCCCGGCGCCATCACCCCGAGCGAGGTCACCCTCCTGCGCCGCATTCTCTATGCTTTCGGCGGCGATGGCAGCGTCGCCGTCACGCGGATCGAAGCGGACGCGCTGATCGCGATCAATCGCTGCATCGAACCCGGCAAGAGCCCCGCCGTCTGGACGGACCTCTTCGTCAAAGCCGTGGGCAATGCCGTTCTGGCAGGTCTGGGCCACGTCGTGCCGTCTCGCGAAGATGCCCTGCGCGCCGAAACCGCGCTCGAGGAAATCGACATGCGCGATGGCTATGAGATCCTGCAGGATAGTTTTGGACGCCATGCCGAGGGCGCATCGGCCCGCGACCGCATCGGCGGGTTTTTCAGCCGCATGATCGCCGGCTCGACCAGCGCCTGGGCGAGCATGCGCGCCCAATCCCCCGAAGAGCGCGCCCTTTCGCGTTTGGAGCGACAGCGTCTCGAGATCATCGCCAACGAACGGATCGACGAAATCGAAGAAGCCTGGCTGATCGAACGCTTCGGCGGCAACCGCCCCCTCGACGACAACGAAACCGCACTGCTGGCCTTCCTCCAACACGAAGCCAGCACGCTGCCGGAGTCGATCCGGGCGCTGACGAGCAAGGCGACGGTGGCGGCGTGAGGCTGGGCCGTCGCGCGGTGGCGGAGGCGGCGTGTCGATGAATTGGTGGTGATCGGGTTTGGAATTCCGGAAGTGAGCCAGAGCGGTCGTTTCGAACCTCTGCGTGTCGACGTCCGCTCTATCTCAATGATCTGCTGTCGTAAGCGCACAAACGAAGCATTCGCGCGGCTGGTGCTCGAAACTCGCGAACTACCGCCAAAGCGTCTCGGCATCCTTGATCGCAAGATCGACAATCTGCGACGACAGTCCGACATGGTTGGCGGGGTCCAGGAGGCGCTTGAGGTCTTCTGGAGCGATCTTACCGCCGAGTTCTGGTGTCTCGGCAATCACGGTCGCAAGCGGCCGCCGCTCCTTGCGGGCTCTTTCAACCGCCGCCTTAACGGCAGCGTCCGCTTGGGTACGGCCCAGCGGTATGGTGAGGGCCTTCGCATAGGCGGCTGACATCACAGCACCACCATCAAGGTCCAGATTCGCGCGCATTTGTTCGACGTGGACGAACATCCCCGTGATCAATTCGCGCGCATGCAGGAGCGCGCCGGAGCATGCCATGAAATGCTCTGCTGCCAGCGGCCATTCCGCGATCCAGACGCCGCCGTGACGTTCGTTGGGCTGCCACAGCATCGAATAGAGACCCGCCGCACGTCCTTGCACGATGCGTGCGAGCCCTTCCAAGAACTCGGTCGAACGTGGATTGCTCTTCTGCGGCATCGCCGTGCTCACCCCGCGTCCAGGCGCGCCTCCCTCCCGAATTTCATCGATCTCTGAGCGGACAAGAACACCAGTCTCGATCGCAATGTGGCCGAGCGCGCTGACCAAAAGCCCGACGGCAAACAGACATTCCGCGACGTTGTCGCGCTGAGTGCTCCAGCCGGTAGAATGAACACGCAGTCCCAGTATTCGCGCCATGCTTGCCCGGGCTTCGATTCCCTTCGGACCCATGCTGTCGAACGTGCCCACCGCTCCCCCAAGTTGGATGGCAAGAACACGCGCTCGCGCCTGCCGCAAGCGTTCGATCGCTCGCGTAATCTCGGACAGCCAACATGCAACCTTGAACCCGAAGGTGATCGGAGCCGCTTGCAAACTGTTGGTCCGTCCGGCCATCACAGTTGTCTTGTGGGCGCGAGCCAACGCAATTAGCGCCTCCACAACGACTTTCGCATCGCGCTCGATCAGATCGAGACCATCCTTCAATTGGAGCGCGAGACCGGTATCGAGAATGTCCTGCGTGGTGCTGCCGACATGTACCGAATTGGCGAGCTCCTGGCCAACACGTTCGCGGACACGCCGCAGGGCCGGCGCGATGCCACGCCCGACCTGACGAACCTCGGCACGCATTTCTGCCGGCTCGATATGAAAGTCCTTGAGCGAAGCCGCGATCTTCTGCGCCGCTTCTTGACGAACGATCCCGTGCTCGCCCTGCGCTTCAGCCATCGCTGCCCAGGCGCGGATCCAATGGTCCACCATACGGCGTTCATCAAAGACGTCGCGCATCTCTTCGGTTGCGACGAGGTCTCCGAGCATCCGGGATTCGTAGAACGTCGACGAGCCGGAACGTGGCGCCAGGCTGGGCGCGCCTGCGGCGGGAGTCACTTGCTGAGCAAATGGTCGTGTGCTCGTACCAACCACAGCCGCCGATCCAAGCAGCCATGCGGACAGCCCACGCCTTGATACTACCGCCATTACACCCCTCCCAGTTTGCAGGCACAATTATCGTTGTTGTCTAACCGGGGCTGGCGCAGCCAACAACAACGGCGCTCAGAACTTAGGTGTCGTCCGCCATGACACCATTAGCTACCGAACCATTGCCCGAATATTTCATCGCGGTCACTTCTCTTGTTGGCCCAACCCTTGTCCGACCGGGCTGATCCCTGACATTCTGGACCGGGCTGATCCCTGACACTATTGTCTGCCTGCTCCGCTGTCATGGGCGGTTTCCGGCGCTTTGTGGAGCCGCGCCCGCGGCGGAGCAAAGCGTCGGAAACGGCGGTCGCGCCCGATCACGCCCAGATCGCGGTTGGCGAAGCGTACGAGGTGGGCGCCCGCGTCGATTTCCACGATGCCGATCGCCTCGCCCGCCAGCACCTCGCTGATGAAGAG
>JANOKV010000387.1:0-4473 GCA_031419415.1 Hyphomicrobiales bacterium
TTTATCGCGTTTTCGCACCACGGATTTGAACAACAAAGGATGGATGACAATGCGGAAATCGATCGTAGCAGGCGCGCCGTTCTTGCTGGGCGCAGCCATGCTGTTCACGCCGGCAAGCGCGCAACAGCTCGCTCCGACTGATCTGAGTGGCGTGCAAGTGGCGCAGTCAGGCGGCGGTGGAGCTGGTGGTGGCGCAGGCGCAGGAGCGGGAGGCGGTGCGGGCGGCGCTGGAGCGGCTGCTGGTGCGCAAGGTGGTGGTGGCCAAGGTGGCACCCCCGGCATGGGCAACAGAGGTGGCGGTGAGGGCAGCGCTCGAGTCGAGGGTGGTGCGAGCGGTCGTGTCCAAGGCGGCGGATCTGGCGGTGGTCGTGGTGGCCGCGCCGAAGGTCGTGGCGATGGTGACGGTGAGGGACGGCGCAATCGCGCAAACAATCGAAGCGATGGAAACAACCGCATCGTCGTAAACCCGAACGTTCGCGGCGACGGCGTTCGCGGCGACAGACGCTATGGCAACCGTGGACACTACCGTGGCACACGCCACGCTTGGGGTCCCGGCGTGTCGTTCTATTTCTACGACGGTTATTACCACGGTGATTGCCGTTGGTTGCGGCGCAAGGCCGTCGAGACAGGCAGTCGTTTGTGGTGGAGCCGCTTCCGGCAGTGCCGGGCGCACAACTGATCCGACGAATTAGCGGATAACATGCGTTGGCTAGGCACCGAGTCCTCGGTGCCTAGCTTTCTTGCGAAATTGCCGAACGACCGCGCAGGTCGTGCATGACTGAGGTTGGAATTCGGGCGCGGCGCTGCTTACGTTGAATTGTCAGAGTGGCCCCCAGCAGAGCCGCTCCTCAAGCTTCCTTCGCCAGCGCGTCGAGCGCGCGGGACAGGCCGCGAAACGAGAACGGCAGCGTCACATCCTGGCCGCCACTGTTCTTGAAAGTGAACCGGCCGCTTTCTTCCTGTGCGCGCCAGCGTTTGATGAAATCGTCCTTGGTCACGACGCTCGCGAAGCATCCACCCGGCATGCAGCGTGTCCACGCCAAATCGACCGGTTGCTTGTCCTTCTCGTCGAGTGAAACTTTGACTGTGCTCGGCAAGGCGATGTTGGTCGGCAAGACCATCGTAAAAAACATCGGTTCGTTGGGGGCCGTCTTTCCGAATGCCAATTGTGCAAATGGGGCCGATTGGCCTTGGAGCATCACGCTCTGCACGACCTCACAGCTGCGCGGTATCGCCGGTTGACCGGCCGCGGCCGGGATCGCTGCGCGACAGCGCAATTGCCAATCGCCGAAGCTTGCCGTTGTAACTTCGGGCTCGCCCGGTTTGGTCGCAGTAACAGCCTGGGCAGACTGCACCTGTTGCGCGGGCGTCGCCGTCTGAGCGCAAACTGCGGCGCTTTGCATCAGAATGGCGCAGGTCATCAGTGACGCAACTCTCTTCATTGTTTTGGCGCTCCCATGCCATTCTGTGCATCGTGTCGTGGTGGTAGTCGACCAACGATCACGAGGCGACCTGATTGTTGCACGACGCATGACTCGTCGGTGGTGTAATTTCCCGGCTCGGCTGCGCGGTTCGATCGATTCCCTTACCATTGTATTCGAACACCGCCAAAGCCGGTGTAGCCCGCCCCGGCGCGCGAGAAATCACCCTCGAAGTTCGTGTGCAGTGAAACATTCGGATCGAGCGTGACCCTGGCTCCCAAACTTGCTCGCAGTGCATCAGCCTGGGGCTGGGCGCCGTGAACGATAAAACCGAAACCCGGCGCAGCGAGAAAGGAACTTTCTGTCGAGCGGTCCGTCATCCATTCATGACGCCATGCCGCCCGCGCCCACGCCGACAGTTCGGTATTCCTACCGAGCTCGGCCTGCGTTTTGAGCTGCAAGCCCAGACTGGTCGGCAATGACCGGGTGACCCGATCGGCAAACGTCAAACCGATCAGGCTCGCATCTCCATTCCACATCGTTTCGTCGTAGGTGTCCGTCCGTAGCATATCGAACTGCACCCCGGCGAAAGGCGTGACTTCGATGGAGCGAACCTGCATCTTGTAACCGGCTTCGACCTCACCGCTGATCGATTGACTTTGGAACCGGCCCTTCACGTGCTCGGCGAAACCGGGGACAGCGATGCCACCCCCGACTTGCTGCAACACCAGTCCAGGAACCGCCGCGTAACGATTGGTTTCGTTCTCGAAGTTGCTCGCAGCGAGTGCGCCCGACACATAGAACGGACCGTCGCGATACGCCGCGTACGCGCCCAGATGCGCCGCATCGACCTTACCCGACGTCGCGCGTTCTGGAGCGCTGAAGGCATAGGCGCCGCCGCCGGTCGCAAATCCGATAAGCACACCGGGTGCCGCTTGGAAGTCGAAGCCGGCGCTCACGCCACCACCGTGCTGTCGCGCGGCGACCGAGCCGACGCCTGCATTGCCGGCAAAGTTGGCGTTTCCGGCATAGCCGGAGGCCCAGGACCGCCATCTCGTCATGTTGGGCGACGCATTCTCCTCGGCAGACAATTTCGCCTGGCCTGTTGGTCCACCCAAGCCTGAATATCCCTCAGGCGGCCGCTGTCCAGTGGTGACGCCACTAGGTTGCACCGTGAAGCCGGTCGTGTCGTGCTTTTCGTCCGACAGCCAGAATGCCGCTTGGCGTATCCCTGCCGACTTGAACTGGTCATCGGCGGAGAACGCCAATTGCTGGACGCCCGAAGTCGCCGAGCCGGACAGTGCGTCGTAGGTGTTAGCCAAGGCACTGGCCGACGTCTGGAAGAACAGCGCCGTTGCAATGGACCCAAACCGCGGGGAGGTCTGCGCGGACTGAATGGCATTGATGGCGCCACCCACTGCGGATTGGTTTGCAGTCATTCCCGGTAGCGTGAAGTCGATCGTGTAACTCAACAGGATGTCCGTTCCGTTGGGATACCTGAGCGAATATGTGGCCACGACCGAATTCGGCGCGACCAGCGTGAGGCCAGGATGTGTTTCACCACCCGCTGTGCCGACGATGACGATGTCGTGAGTGCCCGATCTTGCGGCCTGTGCGGTTGACAGCGGGTCGATCAGATTGACCCTAGCCACTCCCGAAACGGCCGCCGTGCCCGTCACATTGATGCGATCGGCGGTAACCGTCCTCAGGTCGAGATCGACCCCGTAGGTACCAAGTGCCGTTTGCACGAGATTGCCCGTCACGTTGGTCGTGAACACGCGCTGATAGTCGCCGGGCAGCATCAGGCCGTCGGAGACCAGAGTATTGCCAGCGCCCAGGTTCACCCTCGCGCCCGATAGGAAGGTCGCGTTCGTCGTATTTGCGAACGAGTTCACCCCGTTTTCGAGATCGACCGAACCAATCATCATACCCGTGTTGACGATGCTATCGTTACCCGTCGTGCCCCAAACGGCCAAGCCGTCGACGCCGAGCACCGTCGTGATGATGCCGGCATTGTCGAGCGTGTTGTTGGCTCCGTTCAGAATGAAGACGCCGGCGCCCTGCCCAAAACCACCCATGATGATGCTGGGCTGACCCGCCGACGCGTTCAGGATGTTGACCGTGATATCGCCGTTACCACCGACGGCGCTGCTTTGAGCAACCAGGCCGACCGAATTGAAGCCCGTCGCGATCAGATTGCCCGTCTGGTCGATCGTGGTCGCCTGCGCCGCGCCAAGACCGGCGGCTGTGCCAGAAAACAAGAAAGCGCCGATTTGGCCGGGTGGATCGACCGCAAGACCTACCGCGCCGCCGCCGCCGCCCACGCTCTGCGAATACAGCGCAATGCTGTTCTCGCCTGTGACGGTGATCGTGCCCGCAGTATTCGTGACCGAGACGTTGCCTCCATCGCCCGAACCACCATTGTTCAGAGTGATCGATGTCGCGCCGCCACCGGGCTTGATCATACCGCCGCCGCCGCCGACCGACTGAGCAAAGATGCCGACCGAATTGTGGCCCGCGATGTTGATCGAACCGGTGTTCGTGACAGTGACGTTGCCGCCGTGGCCCACAGCCCCGGTGCTGCCACCGATGGCCACGGGAATAACCGCAACACCCAGGCCTGTCGACGCTGTGCCACCGCCGCCGCCGACGGATTGGGCCATGATGCCCATCGAGTTCTTCGCGTTGATGTTGATCGTGCCAGCGTTACTGACGTTGACGGCGCCACCGTCGCCGCCTGCGCCGCCGCTTCCGCCCAGCGCAATGGCGGTTGCGCCACCCATGACCGCGTTGACGGAGATCGCATACCCGCCGTTACCGCCGCCGCCACCCACTGACTGGGCAAAAATCGCAGTCGAGTCGATGCCATTCGTGAAGATCGAAGCACCGGCGCGATTGGTCACGGTTACGACGCCGCCGTTGCCGCCGCCGCCGCCCGATCCACCGACGCTGACGGCGGCCCCTGTGGGGATGACGCCGAAGGCGCTGAAACTGCCGGCAATGGCGCCATTGCCGCCACCGCCGCCGACAGACTGCGCAAATATGGCCTGCG
>JANOKV010000388.1:0-3749 GCA_031419415.1 Hyphomicrobiales bacterium
GCAGACGCGAACTCTACTCGCCCTGTGACAGCGGCCTACATCGGGCACCGGGGTCAGTACATCCGACCCGTCGTGATGCGCGTGCCTTCCGGTCCAACCGCCTCACTGTGGAGCTGGCCTGCCGCGACCTCGAAGATCTCACCAGCCTTGAAGGAGCGGGGCATGCCATTAGAAGCGATGATGAACTCCCCGGTCGTCACGAGGCCACGGACTGAGTACTCATGGCCGTGCTCGCCATTGGCAGGCCGAGGATCCATCGTTTTCGTCGCGATCTCACTGTATCCGGCCGTGTTCAACTCTGCTTCAAATTCCTCGGAATTCATTTTTCCTCCCCTTTCATCGATCAACGTCGAACCAGGAGCGTCAAATGGCGACTGAAGTTTGTCAAGGCGTTCCGGATCAGTCGTTCCGGATCAAAGCGTTCCGGATCAAAGGTAGGCGAGTATCGAAAACTGAGGCGTGCGAGGTGGTAAGCGGGCGCGCAAGATTGGCGCTCACCGAGCAGCCTGAGGCCCCACGGGTGGCCAGCCGAGCGAGCCTTCTGGTCCCGGGCGGCTACGCAGCCACCACGCCCAGTCCTCGGGAATGAGGGAGAAGGGATCTGTGTGCGCCAACTCGCGCGCAGCCCAGACCGGCCAGTGCGGGTTGGCCAGCGCAGGGCGGCCCAGAAACACGATGTCGATCACCTCCTGACGAATGAGGCGGTCTGCCACGGCGGGAATGCCCAGGTTCCAGCTGACCCCCACCGGTATCCCAACTTCGCCTCGAACGCGGGCGGCGCGGTCAACCATGAAGCCTACTTGGTCGAAAGGCACGTCCTTCATGTCGTCGGTGTTGAGGCCCAAACTGATGTCCGCAAAATCGAGGCCGTGCTGTTTCAACTCCCCGATCGCCCAAATCGCATCTTCGAACTGGATGCCGCGTTCATTGAAGTCGTCCGAGCCCAGGCGCATGGTCAGCGGAAGATGCGCGGGCCAGACCTCGCCTACGGCGTCGAGCGCCTCTCGATGAAAGCGCAGACGATTCTCGAGGCTGCCCCCGTATTTGTCCGTGCGCTGGTTCGCCAGTGGTGAGAAGAAACTCGCGCCCAGATAACCGTGGGCAAAATGCATCTCCAGCCACTCGAAACCACATTCGAAGGCCCGTCGCGCGGCGCTTGCGTAGGCTCGGTGGATCTCGTGTATTTCCGGGATGCTCAACTCGTGCACAGGAAGCGTATAGCGGCGCCCATGCGGGATCGGCGAAGGCCCGCGCACTTGCCAACCATCCGGGTGGCCTGGCGGCAGTTGGATTTTGCCCTCCCACGGCTTGTTCTCGCTGCCCCTTCGTCCAGTATGTCCAAGCTGGATCGCGGGCACGGCGCCCATGTCCTTGATGAGATGCGCGATCCTCGCCAGGCCGTCCTTCTGCGTGTCGTCCCAGATGCCGGCACACCCCGTACTGGTACGGCCATCCGGCGTGATGGCGATCTGCTCGGGGAAGACCAGCCCAAACCCGCCCGCTGCTCGCGATCCCATGAGCATCACGTGAAAGTCCGTCATCTTGCCGTCGACTGACCGGTACATGGTCATTGGCGACATCCCGATGCGGTTGCGCAAGGTCACATTCTTCAGCGTGAATGGGGAGAATAGATCGGGCATGTTGCGAGCACCTGCTTTGCAAAAGGGACTTAGGAAATGCACTCTGAGCTTGCCACTCGGTTCGTATCCCCTATACGCGTGTGATCTTACTTGCACCATGATGGGCGCCGGCACGGAGACTCGTCTCAGCAGTAGTCTTCAAGACCGAACCCCACGCCGGCGACGGCCCGCCGAAGCTCAATTTGCCGTGGTGCGACCTCGAATGAGGTCGGCACCCTTTTCGGCGATAGCAATCGTCGCGGCGAATGTATTTGCCGACGGCAGCAGCGGCATGATGGAAGCATCGATGACGCGCAAATTCTGCACGCCATGGACCACTAGGTTGTGATCCACAACGGTCCGGCCGGCACCGACCGGCCCCATACGGCACGTCCCGACCAGATGATAGCCTGTGTTGCCGCGTTTTCGGGCGAAATCGAGCAACTCGTCGTCGCTCGCGACCTCGGCGCCGGGCAGTGTCTCGCGGTCGAAATATGGAGCGAGCTCGACGCTGTTGAACAGCCGTCGCACGAGCCGCAACCCCGCCAGCGTGATCCGTTGATCTGCCTCAGCGGCAAGATAGTTGGGCTGCACGATTGGCGGGTCGGCGGCATTGCGCGAGACGGCTCGAACGTATCCGCTGCTCTCGGGACGGGGTTGAGCCGCCCCGCAGGTCATGCCGGGATGGTCGTCGAGGACGTAGACCCGTCCTTCCATGTAGCTCCCGGGTGTGAAGAGAATTCGTAAGTCGCTATCCTCCAGGTCCGGATGAGATTTCGCGTGAACAAACCCGATCGTCGGGCAGAGCGCGAGGATGCTGGGCTTGCCGACGGTCCACTTCAGGACTTCCATGGGCAGCCGTGGCCAGCGCGCCAATTCGTTGATTGTGACCACGTTGCGCGCCCGCGCCGTCATGCGCACCGAATAGTGATCGCGCAAATTCTCGCCGACGCCCTCCAAAGCGACCACCACGGGCACGCCGAGATCATTCAGCAAGCCCACTGGCCCGATCCCCGAGAGCTGCAGCAGCTTTGGCGAATTCACCGCGCCAGCGCTCAGGATAACCTCCCGCCGCGCCCCCACCTCATACTCCGCACCTCCTGCATCACGGTAGCGCACGCCGATCGCTTTGCGACCGTCCATTATCACGGCCACGACCTGAGCCTTGGTCCGCAGCGCCGTCGACCGGCGCCGCAAGGCGGGCCGCAGAAAGGCCTTGGCGGTACTGAACCGCAACCCCCTGTGGATATAACGTTGAAAGTATCCGCCGCCGAACTGTGTGCCGGCGTTGTAGTCCGCGATCCGGGGAATGCCGAGTGCCTCGGCGGCGTCGAGAAAAGCTTCCGCCAGCGGATTGATCCAATCGTTATCCGTGATCGGGAGCTCCCCGGCGCGCCCCCGAAAGTGATCGTCACCCAGGCCGATGCGGGTCTCGGACCTCTTGAAATAGGGCAGCAGGTCGTCATATCCCCAGCCGCGATTTCCCATCTGCGCCCAGATATCGAAGTCGGCCCGCTGTCCGCGGTTGTAGACCATGCCGTTGATCGAGCTTGAGCCGCCAACAACCTTGCCCTGCGGAATGGCGACGGAGCGACCGTCCAGCGATGGCGAGGGTTCGGTCGCAAACGGCCAAACAAAGCGGTCGCCATAGAGGGTTTTGACGAATCCAGCGGGGATCGCGATGAGAGGGTGCCGATCCTGAGTCCCGGCCTCGATGACGCAGACGGTCGCGTCGTCGTCCTCGGTCAGTCGGTTGGCCAGAACGCATCCGGCTGCGCCCGCCCCGACAATCACGAAGTCGAAAGTATCCATCTTAAGGCCCTGGCTATTCGGGAACGACCGTTGCTTCGATCGACGACGACCTTGTCACTGTACGAGGTCCGAGAGGAGCACCATCTTAGCAGTGGCCATCCCGCAGGCAATTATGAACGTGGACGACGACATGACGCTTGCGATCAGCCGCTTCTGGCCTGCCGCGTCTGCCTGTCCACGGTAGATATCTGACCAGCCCGACGATCTGGGGGATGCCCCAGTTTCGATGAGCCGACCCACTCGATCTGATCAGCGTCCGCTTACCGCAGCAATCCGGCTCTGCCCACGCATCGGCACGGGCACAGGATTGGCCGAGCG
>JANOKV010000389.1:0-2383 GCA_031419415.1 Hyphomicrobiales bacterium
GCCCTGGAAGGCGCCGGCAATCCGCCCAATCTTGGCGCGACAGAGCTCGGCGGCATCCGGATTGCGCTTCTGCGGCATGATCGACGATCCCGTCGTCCACCGGTCGGACAGCCGCACGAAGCCGAACTGGGGCGTCATCCAAAGGACGATCTCTTCGGACAGCCGCGACAGGTGCATGGCGAGGATCGAGGCGGCCGCCAGCGTTTCGAGCGCGAAGTCGCGATCCGACACGCCGTCGAGAGAATTGGCCGTCGGTCGGTCGAAGCCCAGCGCCTGCGCGGTCCGATGGCGATCGATCGGAAACGAGGTGCCAGCCAACGCCGCCGACCCGAGGGGGCACTCGTTCAACCTGCGCCGCGCGTCCGTCAAGCGACCCCGGTCGCGGTCGAGCATTTCCACGTAGGCCAGCAGATGATGGCCCAAGGTCACGGGCTGGGCGGGTTGCAGATGGGTGAACCCCGGCATGATGACGTCGGCATGCGCCGCAGCCTTGCCCGCCAGGACGCGTTGCAGCCGCCCGACAGCGTCGATCAGATGATCGAGCGCATCGCGCACGTACATGCGAAAATCCAGCGCCACCTGATCGTTGCGCGAGCGGGCCGTATGCAGCCGCCGGCCGGCCTCACCGATGATTTCCGTCAGCCGGCTCTCGATGTTGAGGTGGATGTCCTCGAGGGCCGTCGAGAACTGGAACTGGCCGGTTTCGATCTCGGCCTGCACCTGATCGAGGCCCCGCACGATCGCGGCGGCATCGGCCGCTGAAATGATGCCCTGCGCGGCCAGCATCTCGGCATGGGCTTTGGAGCCGCGGATGTCCTGCGGCGCCAACACCTTGTCGAATGCGATCGAGGCGTTTATCTCAACCATCAACTCCGCAGGCGACATTTGAAAGCGGCCACCCCACATCGTGTTGGCGTCTTTGTCGCTCATGGGGTGGGGCCTTTCGGATCCGTAAGAGGGACGTGGGCCGGCGCGGCGAACGCCATTGGAGATTGCATGACACAGCACCAGACCACGCGCCGACAAGCGTCACGTCCGTCGATCGGCGCACTGGTCGCAACCGCCGTCGTCGCCGCCGCCGCAGGGTTTGGGGCCGTATACGCCATGGCACGCGGGCCTGACAATGGCGGGCAAACCCAGACTGTCGCGACCCGTCTGGCGCAAGCCGCGCCCGAGCAACCCCTCCCAGCCGGCCCGGGCGCCAATCCCCTGAGCGTGGGCGAGATGGCGAAGTTCGTGTTCAAAAAGGCGCCCGAGCCGCTGCCGGACTTCACGTTCCTGGATGGCGCGGGCAAGGAGCGCAGCCTGAAGGACTGGCGCGGCCGGGTCGTGCTGCTCAACATCTGGGCGACGTGGTGCCTGCCGTGCCGCAAGGAAATGCCCGATCTCGAGCGGCTTCAGGCGGAGCTGGGCTCCGGCACGTTCGAGGTCGTGGCGCTGAGCGTCGATCGCGGTGGCCTCGAAGCGTCGAAGAAATTCCTCGACCAGATCAAGGTGACGAAGCTGGGCCTTTATGCCGATCCCAGCGGACGGGCCGGCTCGACGCTGAAAGTCATCGGCATGCCAGCCACGCTGCTCATCGACGCCGAAGGCCGCGAGATCGGCCGGCTGCTGGGCCCAGCCGAGTGGCATAGCGAGGACGCCAAAGCGTTGGTGAGGGCGGCGATGCGATGATCGCCAACGGTGCCATCCTCGGACTTGCATGCCCTCCGCATTCGCCGAGGGCATGCAAGTCCGAGGATGACAAATTATCGCGGTAGAGCGCGCTTCACATCACCGCGCTACGGGAGCGACGCCCGGCAAACCGATGGGTGGGACGACGCCGGACCAGATCCGATCACGGGGGCCAGTGCCAACGTCACTTCCACTCGATCTTGAGGACTTCGTAGGAGCGCGAGCCTTTGGGCGTGGTGACTTCGGCAAGTTCGCCTTTGGATTTGCCGATGAGCGCGCGGGCGATCGGGCTCGAGATGGAAATCTTGCCTTCGCGCACGTTGGCTTCGAAATCGCCCACGATCTTGTATTTGACCTTGTCGCCGGAATCCTCGTCTTCGAGGGTGACGGTGGCGCCGAACTTGACCGTGTCGCCCGACATGCGGGACACGTCGATGATCTCGGCGCGCGACAGCTTGTCTTCGAGGTCGGCGACGCGACTTTCGTTGAGACCTTGGGCTTCTTTCGCCGAATGATATTCGGCGTTCTCCGACAGGTCGCCGTGCGCGCGCGCTTCCGCGATCGCTTGAATGATGCGCGGCCGCTCAGTTCCCTTGAGCCGTTGCAATTCGGCCTCGAGTTTGGCGTGGCCGTCAATGGTCATCGGAACCTTTTCCATGGCCATCGTAATAATCTCCTTCGGCGCACCCGGATGGGCGCCCATGCTCAG
>JANOKV010000390.1:0-3942 GCA_031419415.1 Hyphomicrobiales bacterium
GAAAGCCAAGCCGATCTGGGACGAGTTGCGCGCTTGGCTCGACAAGAACCTCGGCGCGGCACCACCGCAATCGCTGACCGGCAAGGCGATCAACTATCTCGCAGCCGACTGGCCGCGGTTGATCCGCTATCTCGGCGACGGTCGCGTCGAGATCTCGAACGTGCTGTGCGAGAACGCGATCCGCCCGTTCGTGATGACCGAATCATTCTGCACCCCCTTCGTAAGTGGTTGAGAACATTGAGAGTTGATTTCCGGAGTCGTGCCGACACGGGCGCCCCTTTCGTCGAAGTGCCTCTGCGACCCGCTCGACCTCGAGGTCTGCGGCCCGAATTTGATGGGGAGCATCCGGCATGACCTGCTCGCTGACGATGATTTTCTCCTTGATGAGGCGACGGATTTGATGGTGCGAGACGTCGAGTTTTGCTGCGGCTTCCGACATTGTCAGCCACGCCCCGTTCTTCTCGGCCGGGCGGTATCCGTGGATACCATTCACCCGGCGCAGCGAGCCGACGCGGTGCGCCGTCCAAGTTTTGCCCTGACCGGTCGACATTCCCATCCTGTTCAGTGACGCGGCGATCTCTTGGTCAGACCAACGGCCGGCCATGCTGCTCATAACGGCGAGTGCCTCCTCCGGCGTACGGCGTCCGTGCTCACCAGTCTTTGGTTTGCGGAATCGCAGCTCGGAGTGCTGCCCGCCTTTCCAGTGGATGACCAGAACGATCTCGCCGACCGCTTCGTCGAGATCGGCGACGATTTCCGTGATCAGCGCGCGCACCAGTCGCTGGCGCGTTCTCATCGTCGTTTGCGGCATCTTCCATGCCGCTGCGAGGTCATCGGCCAACCCTATCAAGTCTGGACCCGCCGCATCGATCTCGGGTGCGCGCAAGCCTGCGAGGCGTTGCCTGCAGTGTTCGACCCGCTGCAGCGCTGTCTCCCAGGCTTTTTCCAGTTGCGCTGCGATCAGACGATTGTCCGGGTCGCACGCCGCATAGCGTCTCTCGGCCAAAGATGAATCGTAAGTGGCTTGCTGCAGCTCCAGCTCGGCGATGTGCCGTCGGTCCTTCTCTTCGTCCTTCAGCATGCGCTCTGCCTCCCGTGCCGCCTCGATCGCCATCGGCGCGACGGCGCGCAGCAATTCGGTTGCGATGGCATCATCAATGCGCTGGCCAGCGAAACTGAAGCAGCGTCGCCGCCCCGGCGGTAAGTTGGGTCTGTCACACCGATAGACCGGCCGGGGATAGCGCCCTGTGTAGGCAACGCAGAGACGACGGCCACAGCGCGCACAACAGATGAGGCCGGCCAACAGCGCGCGCCCGCCTCGCCCGGACTTGGTGTCGCCGACCCTGCCGTAGGCATTGCCGGCGAGCTGTGCCTGATTGCGCTCGAACTCCGCCCAATCGATGTAGCCTTCGTGATGATCCTTGATGAACACCTCCCACGCGTCCATCGGCTTGTGATGGCCGTAGCTCTTGCGTGCCCGGCCATCGACGATCGCGGTGCGCTTCTCGCTTTTCCCGTAGGCATAGACGCCAGCATAGAATGGGTTCTTCAGAATCGCGATGACGTTGCGATATCTGATCGGCCGCCACTCGAACGACGTCAACGTTCTGCCGTTCGAAGGATAGGGAAAGTAGATCTGCTGTGATGCCATCCACAGCAGGACCTGTCGCGCGCTACCAAGCTCGCGAAACTTCTGGAAGACCAGTCTGATCACCTCCTGTAGCCTCAGATCAGGATCGAGGCCGAGACCAACGTGCCGTTCCCAGGTGTAGCCGATCGGGGTTGAGATCCTGAGTTCGCCACGCTTGGCCTTCGATCGGGCCGCCTCGTACATCCGGGATCGAATGATGCCCAGCTCGAACTCGCTGATGCTGCCCTTCATGCCGAGCAGCAGCCGATCATTCGGGCGGCACGGATCGTAGACGCCGTCGAGATCGATGACACGGGCCTCGACCAAGCCGCACAGTTCGAGCAGATGGTGCCAGTCGCGGCCGTTCCTGGCGAGCCGGGAAGCATCGAGACACAAAACGGCGCCAACCCTGCCGGCGCACAACGCGGCCACGAGCCGCTCGAAACCTGGTCTCTCCACGGTGCCACTCGCAGAGCGGCCGAGATCGTCGTCGATGACTTCGACATCGTTGAAGCCACGTTGCCGGGCAACGTCGACGAGCTCGTACTGGCGCCGCTGGCTCTCCAGGTTCGTCTGCACTTGTTGTGCCGTTGACTGACGGACATAGACGATGGCTTTGCGTTGCAGCACGGCCGGAGGAAGGACGTCATGCATTGTCATCACCGTCCTCCTGCGTTGTGATCCCTTTGGATTCCAGAAGAAGGCGCGCCAGAGATCGGATCGCAATCCGGTGCTCCGCCGACGTCATGCCGTGTAGACTTGCGTTGTCGAGGGCGAGGTCCAGTTGCCGATGTACTGCCAGCGCATTGCGGTGTGTCCTCGGAGCGAGCTCTGTCCTCGGTCCGAGCGGTACGAGTGATCCCATCGTGAGCCTCCTGCGTGACGGTTTTGCCGTCCGCGGAGACAAACCGCGATTCGCAGGCAACCAGCAGGTCATGTAAGGCGCTAAGTGCCGACAACGAGACTTGCGGCGTGCCGACTTTGATACTGGCGCAATAGATAGGATCCAGCTTCCAGGCCGGCAGGATCGTCACTACGTCGGGCGTCAGCTCGACGTGGACAAACTCGCCAGATGCGCGACGCTCCCCCTGAATGCGACGAGCGCTTCGACCATAAAGAGGATGCCATCGATAATGGACGACGACATCCTGCCCGATATGGGCAGAATGACTGCCCATTCGTCATGGGAAGAAAGGCATGGCTGTTCTCTGACACGCCGGCCGGTGCCGAGGCGTCGGCGTGTCTCTGCAACCTGATCGAGACGGCGAAAGCCTCAGGCCTCGAGCCCTACGCCTACCTGAAGCGCGTCTTCGCCGAGCTGCCGGCCGCGATCACACTGGCCGATGTCGAAGCGCTGCTGCCGTGGAACGTGCGCCCACCGGCGACGCCGAGCGTCGCCGCCTGAACCACCGTTCGTCAAGCCGAAATCGATCCTGTCGTTTGTTGAGCGCTTACCCTTTGTTAACCTCAATTCGTCTAAAATCTGAACACAGTTGTTTGCAATCTCGTTGGAATGTCCGCATGAGTACCTACAACAAGCTGTCGTTCGTCTATCCCCTCTTGATCGTGACTGCTGTGGGCTTCGCAGCGGCGGCTTGCTCGCGAAAGGAGGTGGGACCTCCCGAATCGCGCCTCGGCGGCGCTTACACCGACAAATACCGGACGGACGATCGGGGCGGCCCTGGCCGCATGCCCACTCAGCCCGGCACGGCTGAGGAATTCAGGACGAACAGCGCCGATATCGTCTATTTCCCTTCCGATAGCGACGAATTCACCCCGGAGGCGCAGCAAACGCTAACCTCCCAGGCACGCTGGCTCAAGCAGTACGCGCAGTATGCGGTCACCATTGAAGGCCATGCCGACGAGCGGGGCACTCGGGAGTATAACATCGCGCTCGGGCAACGCCGGGCGGCAGCGGTGCAACGGTTCCTGGTAGCCTAGGGGATCGGGGCCGGGCGTATCCGCACGGTGTCGTTCGGCAAGGAGCGCCCGATTGCGGTGTGCAACGACATCTCGTGCTGGTCGCAAAACCGGCGGGGGCAGGCGGTGCTCAACGGCATGACCGATGCGCGTTTCTGATCGCCGCAGCAGACGAAGTCCACTTAGCCGCCGCGGAACGCCCCGCCACGACCTACGCGCGACGAGTGAAGCTCGATCAGCAAAAATTCCCTAACTACTTGCCGGTTATAGCCGGCACAATCGTTCGTACGGGCATTGATCGACATGACATTCCAACGCGCACTCATGGTGATTGCCGCCAGCTCACTCGCGGCCTCCGTCTGCGATGCAGGCCAACTGCCCGCTATCAAGGC
>JANOKV010000391.1:0-3736 GCA_031419415.1 Hyphomicrobiales bacterium
CCGCTCGCCACGCCGAACATCACGCCGTACCCCAGAGCGAGTTGCAGGGTGCTGGTCGCCGTGGCCGCCAGCGCGATGCCGGCCAGGTTCACGATGGTGGCGAGGATCAAAATGGCCGTCGCCGAAAGCCGACCGAAGGCCAGGGGAGCCAGATTCATGCCGGCGGTGAAGCCAATCGCCGAGAGCCCGAAGACGAACGACAGCTCCGTGCGGGAGACATCGAGCAACGCTTCCAACGGCTTCAACAGCACGCTGAAAGCATAGATGGTGCCGTAGGGCAGGCCGAGCAGCGTTGCTGCGACCATCGCAGCCCACGGCCGCGTCAGACGCGCTGACTTGGCCGGCATCGACGCAATCTCAGGTGGAGAGGTCGTCGCGCTGGCCGCCGCAGCGCCCACACCACGCCCGCCCCAGACGACGAGTATCACGCCCAGCATCATCGCTCCCATGGTGGGCAACGTGCGCCAATCGACCGCGACGGGCTCGAGCAGCCCGATTTCGACAGCCGCGATCTGGAACACGAGCGTCACGATGGGGATCAACGCCGTGGCCGCCAGGAAATTCTCGGTTCGAATTTTCACGACCGTCGAGAACCCGAGATATTGGATCGCCGTCAGCACCACGACGCCCATGAAGAGCGCCAGCAGGTAGGTGGGCAGGTGCAGGAAATTCTCGACCTTGGGCAACCATGGCGGCCCCGTCATTTGTCCGTTCGCGACGAGCGCCATACTCCCGAAAACGAGCACGACCCCGATGACTGAACTGACCAGCAGAACGAGGCCGGTCACACGCATTTTCTCCAGGACCGTGTGGGCGTTGCGATTCCACGGATGGAACTCGGCCGCGAACGACCGCAAGCTCATGATGAGCGCGCACGTGGCCGCGAGCCCGAGACCGAGTACACGCCGGTCCGCCTCGAGACCCGGCACGAGGAACGCGATGCTGGCGATGACGACGACGGCGCCGAAGATCGACATTCGCGAGGGCCGCCGGCCGATCAACAGCACGCCCAGCAGCATGCCGACAGGCACATTGAGACGCACGAGCAGGCTGCCGTCCGTCGGCGAGACGTGCTCGAGCAACAGGTAATAGAACGCTTCCATCCCAATGATGCCGCCACCGACGGCATAGCTCAATGGGTGCGCAATGATGGCGCGCCAGTCGGGCCCCGGTCCCGTGATCAGCAGCAGCGTCACCGCCGCAATCGGCATCGCGTAGGTGAGGAAGGCGACGGGGTGGGCGCCAATCTGATGCCCGTAGGCGTAAGACAGATTGAGCACCGATAACACGATGGCGAAGAGCCCCGCTTCGATCCACCCGCTGGTGCCGCTCTTGTTGGCGGGCTCGCTCCGAGATGTCGGGGTCATGCGTGGGGGGTGCTCGCGGCCACATCCGTTGTAAAGCGTGCGAAGTGCACCTGCGTTCCGCCCCACTGGCGCGTGTCCAGCACGCCGAATCCCAAAGGCCAATCGATCACGCTGTCAGCGCTTTCCTCGAGCACGACGATGGCGCCCTCATCGAGCCAACCACCGTCGCGCGCCGCGATCAGGCCCCGCTCACCCAAGCCTATCCCATAGGGCGGGTCGAGGAACACGAGGTCGAACCGATCGCGGGGATTGGCGGAGCCCAGGCTCGTCGCATCCCGCCGCCAGATCCGCGTAATGCCGGTGAGCCCAAACGCTTCGACGTTTTGGCGGATGAGGCCACGGGGATGAGGATCATCCTCGACAAACAGGCAGAGCTTGGCACCCCGCGAGATCGCCTCGAGGCCCAGCGCGCCGGTGCCGGCGAAAAGGTCGAGGACGCGCGCGCCTTCGACGTGGAAATCCATGATGCCGTGAGCCAATACATTGAAGAGGGCCTCGCGCACACGGTCCGACGTGGGCCGCGTGCGGTCATCCTCAGGCGCAACGAGGGCGCGCCCCCTAAATTTACCAGCGACGATTCTCACTCCAGGTCCCTGTCGACTGCACCCGGCCCGCCAGCCTCGTCTGCACTGATGGGTTGGTCAGGGGCCGTCTCGCGCGAGACGCTGCCCTTGCCCGTGTCCGCGATGAGGCCCAATTCTTTGGCGAGCGTCGTGCCCAACTGATCGGCGAGCACGCGACGTTTGACGGGCTCGACCGTCCCCGGCTTCAAGTCGAGTAGTTGGAACGGCCCAAACGAGACGCGGATCAAGCGGTTCACGTCGAGGCCGAGGGTCGCCAGGATCGTGCGCACCTCGCGGTTCTTGCCCTCGCGCAGCCCGATCGCGAGCCAGACGTTGGCGCCCTGGACACTATCGATGGTCGCCTCGATCGGTCCGTAGCGGACGCCCTCGATCTCGACACCCTCTTTCAGGCGATCGAGATCGTCTTGCGTAATGCGGCCGTGCGCGCGCACCCGATAACGACGCAGCCAGCCGGTCGCGGGCAGCTCCATGTGCCGCGCCATCGCCCCATCGTTGGTGAGCAGCAGTAGGCCTTCGGTGTTGTAGTCGAGACGCCCGACCGAGACGACGCGTGGCAGCTCCGGTGGCAAGGCGTCGAACACGGTCGGCCGCCCCTCCGGGTCCTTATGGGTGGTCACCAGCCCACGCGGCTTGTGATAGCGCCACAACTGCGGCGGTTCGGGCGTCGGCAACGGCTTGCCGTCGACTTCGATGCGATCCTTGGCTTCCACGTCGAGCGCGGGCGAGGTGAGCAGGCGGCCGTTAACCTTGACGCGGCCCTCCGCGATCCACCGTTCGGCATCGCGGCGTGAGCACAGGCCCGCACGCGCCAGCGCCTTCGAAATCCGCATCGGCTCGAACGTCTGCACCTGAACTTCCGCCACTGCGACCGAGCCTCGAGGTCCAGCAGGTGGTCTAGGCAGCGGGCGGGCGGACGGAAGTGGCACATCCCCGCGACGGGTCGCGGGGCGGTTGTCGGGCCGGCTGCTCGGCACGGACTTGCGCTCGATGTCGTAGCGCCACGGACGGGGTGCTTCGGCGCGATCGCGATCGGCTGAACCTGGACGCGACGGAGAGGGTCCGCCCGAGAATTTCGCATCGCGTTCCGCGCGCCGCAGACCCGTGCCACCCTTGTGGGGCGGGCGTGGTGCGCGCGTTGCGGGCGTTGCGGGCGTGTCGTCTCGGCCAGCCCTCGGCCGCTCACGGTCGGGGCGATCTCCACGTGGCGCATCGCTGCGTGGGCCAGCGGGTCTGTGGTCACGGCCCGGTCGCCGCGCGCCGGAGCCCGCATGCGGAGCGCCCGACCTAGCCTCGGAGCGCTCGCCGCCCCTCGGCCGCTCACGGTCGGGGCGGTCGCGACGCGGCGCGTCGGATCGTGGGCCCGCCGGCTTGTGGTCACGCTCGGGTCGCCGCGCCCCGGAGCCCGCATGGGTTGAGCGCGGCCTCGCCTCTGAGCGTTCGCCGCCCTTGGGTGTGCGGGGCTCGGCGCGGGGGCGCTCCGCGCGCTGGCCGCCCGATGGCCGCTCACGGTCGGGTCGGTCCTGGCGCGGTGCGCCGGGCGATCGACCCGATGGTTTGGAGTCGCGGTCCGGTCGCCGCGGGCCGGAACCAGCCGCCGTCCGCACTTCGGAGCGCTCACCGCCCCTCGGTGTGCGAGGTTCACTACCGGGGCGCTGGAAACGGCCGCCGCCCTTTCCCCGATCGCGATCTGGCCTGTCCTTGCGCATGGGCTGTCTATCCTCCGGACGCGGGCTCAGGGTATCGATGGCGTCGCGATCACGCTCGCAATATCATCAGCTTGGCGCA
>JANOKV010000392.1:0-3607 GCA_031419415.1 Hyphomicrobiales bacterium
TTTCTTGGCGTTCATCCAGGTCGCCTGGATGACGCTTTGATAGAAGTCCGTGGCCGATATGCCAGGCGTCGCCTCGGCCTTGCGGCGCGCGACCGGATCGAGCAGGCGCGCATAATCGATGCGCCCCGACAGGAAGGCCGACGCCAATTCCGGCGAGAACGGCAGCGCGTGATAGAAGGTCACGCCATCGAGATAGGGCAGCCCCTTGTTCCAGTAGGTGGGGTTGCGCTCCATCTCCCAGATTTCGTTTTCGACCCGGCGCTTGCTCTTGAAGGGGCCGGTGCCGGGAATGTCGACGACGCGGCGCAGGTTCTGCTGGTTGTCGTCGAGCGTCTTCTTGCGCACGATGCCGTTCCAGCCCGAGGCGATGGCCGACATGATGAACTCTGGTGGCCGTGCTTCGGCGAGCTGGAACTCCACCGTATGCTTGTCACGCGCGACGATCTGATCGACCGCCTTGAACAGAATGCTGCGCGGAATCGAGATGCCGGCCGGCGGCTTGGAAATGCGATCGAACGTCGCCTTCACGTCTTCGGCGGTAAGCTCCGAACCGTCGTGGAACTGCACGCCTTCCCGCAAGAAAAACGTGTAGGTCTTGCCGTCGGGCGTGATCTTCCAGCTATGGGCCAGATCAGGAATGATCGTCTTGCCACTGTCGCGCGGGTCGCGCCGCACGAGGTTGTCGAACATGCAACCCTGGGAGCCCAGGTTGTTGATGGTGCCCGACTGGTGGAAATCGAAATGGGGCGGGCGGGTCGTGATGCCGTAGCGCAGAACGCCACCGCGCTTGGGGTTGGGCTCGGCAGCGGCAAGCTGGAATTTCCGGCCGTCGTACTCCATCGGCACGGCGGCGACGGCCCAATCGGCCGGCAGCCCATACGCTGCGGCAACGGCTGCGGCGCTGCCTTTCATCAAATCGCGCCGGCTCAACTGTCCACGCTTCTTCGACGGTTTGTCCATGGTCATTCCTCTCCCGTTTTTGTCCTTTGCGGACACGGCGTCGTATGCTCTGATCGCATCCGAGCCGCCCTGATCGAATGAGACTACACGCGGTCAACGAGGGAGTAAACGCACGTGAGCGAGGCTGCGCCGGCCGACGATTTGCGCACTTTGAGGACAGGCGCGACTGGAATACTCGACACCAAGCCCCAGGCCGCGGTGCTAGAGGTGGACGACCTGAAGACGCATTTCTTCACCCCCGTGGGGGTCGTCAAGGCGGTGGACGGGGTGTCATATTCCGTGCGTCGGGGCGAGACGCTGGGCGTCGTCGGGGAATCAGGCTGTGGCAAGAGCGTCACGGCGCTGTCGATCATGCGGCTCGTGGCCAGTCCGCCGGGGCGCATCGTCGGGGGGGCGGTCCGGCTGGATGGGCGCGACCTGCTTTCCCTCAGCGAGCGTGAGATGGAGGATGTGCGGGGCAATCACATCTCGATGATCTTCCAGGAGCCGATGACGTCGCTCAATCCCCTGTTCACGGTCGGTAAGCAGATCGGCGAGTCGGTGGCCTTCCATCAGGGTCTGTCGAAGCGCGATGCCGCCGACAAGGCGATCGAGATGCTGAAGCGCGTGTCGATCCCAGAGCCCGAGCGGCGCGCCAAAAGCTACCCGCACCAGATGTCGGGCGGCATGCGCCAGCGCGTGATGATCGCGATGGCGCTCTCGTGCAATCCCAAGGTGCTGCTCGCCGACGAGCCGACGACAGCGCTCGACGTGACCATTCAAGCCCAGATCCTCGACCTCATGCGCGAGTTGCAGGAGACGACGGGCACCGCGATCGTGCTCATTACGCACGACATGGGCGTCGTCGCCGAGAATGCCGATCGTGTCGTCGTCATGTATGCGGGCCGAAAGGTCGAGGAGGCGGACGCCGACACGCTGTTCGACACACCGGGCCATCCCTACACGCGTGGGCTTCTCGGCTCCATTCCGCATCTGGACGATGCGGCCCTTGCCGGCGGCAAGCGCAGCCGGCTCGAAGAGATCAAAGGTCTCGTGCCCTCACTCGCCAACCTGCCCAAAGGGTGCAGTTTTGCGCCCCGCTGCAGCTTCGCCACCGACGAGTGTCGCGCGCTCATCCCGCCATTGCTCGAACATCGCCCCGGCCATCATGTTGCCTGCTGGCATGCCGACACGTTGCTTGGGGGTGGGGCATGACCGCTGCAGACGCATTAGGCAATGCCGCAACTGTGACGCACGTCGGCCTCGCATCTGGCCAAAACCCGCTGGTCGAAGTCAAGGGCCTCAAGAAGCACTTCCCGATCCACAAAGGCGTCCTCGGGCGGGTCGCGGGATACGTGCACGCGGTCGACGGCGTGTCGTTCGAGCTTTATCGCGGCGAAACACTGGGCCTCGTTGGTGAATCGGGTTGCGGTAAATCGACGGTTGGGCGGACTGTGCTCAAGCTGCTCAAGCCGACGGCAGGGCAGATCATTGTCGACGGGGTGGATATCTCCGATCTTCCGCCGGAAGCCATGCTCCCCTACAGGCAACGCCTCCAAATGATCTATCAGGACCCCTACGGGTCGCTCAACCCACGCATGACGGCGGGTGAGATCGTCGGCGAGCCGTTGATCATTCATGGCGTCGGCGCCAACACGACCGAACGTCTCGATCGTGTCGCGAGCCTCTTTTCACGCGTCGGGCTGCGGCCCGAGCAAATCCACAATTACGCGCACGAGTTCTCCGGTGGTCAACGCCAACGCATCGGTATCGCACGCGCTCTGGCGTTGTCGCCTGAGGTCATTGTCGGCGACGAGCCAGTGTCGGCGCTCGACGTGTCGATCCAGGCGCAGATCATCAACCTGATGATGGATTTGCAGGACGACTTGGGATTGACCTATCTGTTCGTCGCGCACGACTTGGCGGTGGTCGAGCACATCTCGCACCGCGTGGCCGTCATGTATCTGGGTCGCATCGTCGAGATGACGGACAAGACGCGTCTCTTCACGACGCCGCTGCACCCCTATACGGAAGCGCTGCTGTCAGCCGTGCCCATTCCGAAAACGGGCGCGCGGCAGAGGAAGCGCATCATCCTGCAGGGTGATGTGCCCAGCCCCATCAATCCGCCCAGTGGCTGCCACTTCCACACGCGTTGCGCCTATGCGCACGCCCGCTGCAAAGTGGAGGTGCCGACGCTGCGCGAAATCGAGCCCGCCCACTGGGCCTCGTGCCATCTCCACGACGCCGGCCCGATGATCCCGCTGGCCAAGCCGGTGGAGCGCACGGTGCATGCGGGGGCCTCTGTGGCGTGAGCCTTGCCAACGACGGCGCCGAACAAGGGTGCAATAGCCCCTCGACGTATTGCGCCGCCACCCGGCAGACCCCAGCGATGTTGCGTTCGTCGACACGGGCGTGACGAAGGTCTCACCCTACGTAACTGCCGCCATTGGCGTCGGGGACGGCCCCGGAGACGTAGGACGATGCCGGCGTGAGTAGCATGGCGATGAGCCAACCAATCTCGCCCGGCTCGCCCATGCGGCCGCGGGGCAGAACCTTAGGGTCGACGGAACTGCCGGCCGTCATCGCCGTTGCCACAGGGCCGGGAGCCACCGCATTGACGAGCACGCCTTTGCCCACCACTTGGCGCGAGAGCCAGCGCACGACGGTG
>JANOKV010000393.1:0-20479 GCA_031419415.1 Hyphomicrobiales bacterium
TTGGAACGTGATGTCTTCCTGACGCACCGAGAGTGTCCCCAGAGACGCCACGCGGATCTGCTCGAGGACGAGATCGACGCCCGTGATCATCTCGGTGACGGGATGCTCGACCTGGAGGCGCGTGTTCATCTCGATGAAGAAGAACTGGTTGTCCTCGTAGAGGAATTCGACTGTGCCGGCGCCTCGGTACGATATTTTCTGCATGGCTTCGGCGACAGTCGTGCCGATCTTGTCGCGCGTTTCCGCGTTGAGCGCAGGCGAGGGCGCTTCCTCCCAGACCTTCTGGTGGCGCCGTTGCAGCGAGCAGTCCCGCTCTCCCAGGTGAACGGCATTGCCCTTGCCGTCGCCAAACACCTGGATTTCGATATGCCGGGGCTTGGTCAAGTATTTTTCGAGGTAAACGCTGTCGTCTCCGAACGCGGCTTTGGCTTCGGCGCGGGCGGTTTTCAGCGCCATATCGAGTTCTTCGGCGTTGCGGGCGACCTTCATGCCACGCCCGCCGCCGCCGGCCGCGGCCTTGATCAGCACCGGATAGCCCATCGATTTGGCGACGCGCTGGGCCTGGGCCTCGTTGGTGATGGCGCCATCGGAGCCAGGCACGACGGGGATGCCTAAGCGTTTTGCCGTCTCCTTGGCCGCGATCTTGTCGCCCATCGTGCGGATGTGGTCCGACGTCGGCCCGATGAAGGTGATGCCGTGTTGCTCGAGAATTTCGGCGAACCGTGCATTCTCCGACAGGAAACCGTAGCCTGGATGAATGGCGTCGGCGCCGGTGATCTCACAGGCCGCAAGCAGGCGCGGAATGTTGAGATAGCTCTCTGCGGCGGAAGGCGGGCCAATGCACACGCTCTCGTCGGCGAGTTTGACGTGCATGGCGTCGGCGTCGGCCGTGGAGTGCACGGCGACGGTGGCGATGCCGAGCTCTTTGCACGCGCGCAGAATGCGCAGCGCAATTTCGCCTCGGTTCGCGATCAGGACTTTGTCGAACATCGGCTGCACAGGAAATAGGGATTTGAAAGTAGGCCTTGCGGGTATGCGCCCGATCCCTACTGCCTACTCCCTATTCACTTCTCCTATTCTACGACGACCAACGGCTCGCCGAATTCCACTGGCTGGCCGTTTTCGATCAGGATTTGGGTGACGACGCCGGCTTTGGTGGCCGGAATGTGGTTCATCGTTTTCATCGCTTCGATGATGATCAGCGTTTGGCCTTGGGTGACCCGCGCGCCGATCTCGATGAAAGGCGCTGATCCAGGCTCGGGCGACAAATAGGCGGTCCCGACCATGGGGGATTTGACGCAACCCGGATGGCTCGCGTAGTCGGGGCCGGACGCTGCCGGAGCTGGCGTCGCCGACATGGCGCCGGAGGGCTGCAGCAAGCGATGGGTTGCCGCCGGAGCGAGGAGGTTTGCTGGTGCGCTACTCATAGAAACGTGGCGCGCGACCTTGATCTTGAGGCCGTTCCGCTCGATCTCGATCTCGGAAAGACCCATTTCGTTCAACAGCTTGCCGAGATCGCGAACGAGCGTCAGCTCGCTCTCGTCCTTGTCTTTGTCCTTGCTGTCCTTGGCCATGCTCAGGGTCCGCCGCAATTGAGGGCAATACCCGCCCTCGATCGGCCATCAGGCCGACAGGTCGAAGGCAGGCTGGGATTGCACCCTCAGCCCGTCTACCAGCTTTTCCCGCAGTGCGAAAGGGTCGGGTCGGCCAAGGTTGTGCGCCAGTATGGGTGGGGTTTTTGGCCGATCAGCAGACCGAGCAGCCGGTTTTGCGAAGGTCGGCAGCGTGTTCGGCGATCTGTTCGAGCAAGTTGGTGGGGGCGCCGGCGATCGCCCGATCTCCGACGAGGAAGTGGGGGGTGCCTTGGATGCCCATTTTCTGAGCCAAGTCGCGGACCAGAGCGATCTCGGCTTTGACTTCGGGTCCATCCATGTCGCGCTTCAGGCGGGCCATGTCCAAGCCGAGCTTGTCGACGGCTTTGAGGCCCGTCTGCTCGTTGATTTCACCGCGCATGCTCAGTAGTGCGCGATGCACTTCCCAGTATTTGCCCTGCAACTTTGCCGCCAGCGCGATGCGTGCGCCCTCTTCCGAACCCTTCGACAGGATCGGTAATTCTTTCAGTACGAGTTTGATCTTGCTGTCTTTCTCGATCAGCTTCGCCATGTCGGTGAAGGCGCGCTTGCAGTAGCCGCAATTGTAATCGAAGAACTCGACGACGGTGATGTCGCCTTTGGGATTGCCTGCGATGGGGGCGTCGGCGCGTTTGAAGATCTCTTTGGCGTTGTCTTGCAGCGCTGATTTCAGCTTGTCGGCCTGGATCTTCTCCATTTTGGCTTCGAGCTGGTTCTGGACGTCGAGAAAGACCTCGGGATTGGCGAGCAGGTAGTCCTTGATGATGCCCTCGATGGCGGCTTTCTGCTCGGGCGAAAAGACGTTGGCGGTCGACGGCGCTGTCTGGGCGCGCACGGTCGATGGCGCGGGCAAGGTGGTCAATAGGGTTGCGCAAAAAATCACCGCAGCGGCGGCAGGTGCAGCGCTTATCGAGGTCGCAAAGAAGCGCGCGAGCGCATGGCGGCTGAACAGCATTGAAGTTTGATCTCCGATTGAGGATGCCCGGGCTTATAGCGTGGAACCTGGAACCTTGGTATTCACGATATCGCCAGCACGCAGTGCCTCGGGCGAGCCGCCCTTGAGACCCTTCTGCGATCGCTGGGCGAAAATCTTGGCCTGCTTGATGTTGCCTTCCAGGTAGTGCGCCTCGGCAATCGCGAGGTCGGCCTGGGGGGTGAGGCCTTTATGGCCGTAGCCCTGGGCTAGAATGCGGAAGGCCTGCGGGTTGGGGTCTTCGATCAGCGACTTGCGCGACAGCGTGATGGCTTCGTCGATGCCGTGCGGTTCATTTAGGCCGATCAAGGCTTGCGCGAGGCGCACCGACATGAGGGGCGGTTGGCTGCCAATCAATTTCATGGCGTGCCGAATATGCGGAATGGCCTCGTTGGCCTTGCCGGTGCGGATCAGCAAATCAGCCTTGAGTTCATGAAAATAGGGGTAGTCGGGCCGTTCTTTGATGAGGGCGTCGACCTCGGGCATGGCCGCATCGAGGCCGCGTTGAAAAAATGTCGCGATGGCGCGGGCGTAGCGCGCGGGTTGGGTCTTGTTGGTCTGTGGATAGCGGTTGAACACCACTTGGGGCCGGTCGAGGTAGCCGGCGATCTTGGCCCGCATCAGATCGTGGCGGAGTTGCAGGGCCGCGGGGTCCTTTTCGTTGGCGAAGGCGCTCTTGGCGACGGCGTCGCGAAGCTGGGCCAACCGGTCGGCGGCGACCGGATGGCTGCGCACGAACGCGTCCTGCGTGGCCCCGGAGGCCGAGATATACTCCTGCTGTGCGAAGCGCTCGAACGTCTCGAGCATGCCTTTTCCCGACTGTTTCGTCGCCAGGAGATAACGCAGACCCGACTGATCCGCCGATGACTCTTGGGCGCGCCGGTCGGCCAGAAGCGAGCGCATGATGATTTCGTCGCCGCCCGTCATGACGCCGATGCCAGCGCCAGCCGCCCCCTCCGTTTGGCTCGCTCCGCCGGCGACGATCAGGCCGATGCCGAGCAGTTTGACGAGCAGGCTTTTCGTTTGGTCGCGCGCAATGCGTTCACGCAACTGAGCGAGATGGCCGCCGGCGATATGTCCCGCTTCGTGCGCGATCACGCCGATGACCTGGTTGGGCGTGTCGGACTGTTGCAGCGTGCCGGTATGGACGAAGACGTTGTGGCCATCGAGCACGAAAGCGTTGAAGCTGTCGTGCTTGACGATGCGCATCGTCACGCGGCCCGAACCCAAACCAGCAGCGCGGAAAATGGGGCGGGCGTAGTCGCTGAGCAGCGTTTCGATTTCGGTATCGCGGATGAAGCTCAGATATTGGGCGGCAGCCGGCGCTGGCACGCAGACGATCGATGCAGCCAGTACGCCGAGGGTCAGTCCGATCGAGGCGAATTTGGAGCGGGTCATGCGCTCACGCATCGGCGTCTTCCTGCTTGGCTGGAGGCCCGTCTCTGGAGAGAGGTGGTGAGACCGCCCCACTGTTCTGGTCCTTGCGGCGCAACACGACGCTAGTCGGCGCTCGATGGGACGGTCAACGCGGGTCATGGTCGCGGAGTTGGCTGTTGGCCTCACCCGGGCACACTCATATAAGTTCGAGGGAGAGCGGCTCCCCAATCGATGGATGGTGCGAATGAATGCGTCTCGTCAATGGCAATTTGAGGGCGTTCGCGCACGAGGAGTGTCGAGGCTATGAGCATCGCGACTGGACCTGCGGCCATTGCCGGCCTCTTGCAGCAACCTGCCGCGCGCAGCGATATCGCATCGTTCATCGTGATGGACGTGATGCGGGCGGCTGCCGCTGCCGAGGCACGGGGCGTGCGCGTCGTGCACATGGAGGTCGGCCAACCGGCAACGGCGGCGCCCCTCTCTGCGCGCGAGGCGGCCAAGCGCGCGCTCGATTCGGATACGCTGGGCTACACGATGGCGCTGGGCACGGATGCCCTGCGGTCTCGGATCGCGCGCCTGTACCGGGATTGGTATGGCGTCGAGGTCTCGCCGGACCGCATCGTCGTGACCAGCGGTTCGTCGGCGGCCTTCGTTCTGGCGTTCTGCGCGCTGTTCGATGTGGGGTCCAAGGTGGCGCTGCCGGCGCCGGGGTATCCCTGTTATCGCCACATCCTGACAGCGCTCGGGGCGCGACCGGTGACGATCGAGACGGGGCCGAACAGCCGCTGGATGCCGACCGCCCAACAGATCGACGCCCAGCATGCGGCCGACCCGCTGTCCGGGCTGCTGATCGCCAGTCCCGCCAATCCCACCGGAACCATGCTCGAGCCCGACCGTCTGCGCGCGATTGTCGATCTGTGTGCGCGCAAGGGGATCTGGTTCGTGTCCGACGAAATCTATCATGGCCTGACGTGGGGACTGCCGGAGGCGACGGCGCTGCAATTTTCCGATCAGGCGATCGTCATCAACAGCTTCTCGAAGTATTTCTCGATGACCGGATGGCGTGTGGGCTGGATGGTCGTTCCACCCGCCCTCGTGCGCACTGTCGAGCGCCTCGCCCAAAATCTCTACATTTCCCCGCCGGCGATTTCGCAGGTGGCGGCGTTGGGCGCATTCGACGGCCTGGACGAACTCGAGGCGAACAAACGCGTCTATGCCGCAAATCGAGCGCTACTGCTCGAGGAATTACCCAAGGCTGGCTTCGATGCGATCGTGCCCGCGGACGGCGCCTTTTATCTCTACGTCGATGTCGGACAATTCACGGACGATAGCTTGGCGTTCGCGAAACTAATGCTCGAAGAGACCGGCGTGGCGGCCACGCCCGGCGTGGATTTCGACGAGGCGCGTGGACGGCGGTTCATGCGGTTCTCTTATGCCGGATCAACGGCCGACATGGCCCAAGCGGCGTCGCGTTTGCGCGGATGGGGGAGATTGCAGGGAAGCCGTTGATCGGATCGAGCTCGTCCGTGATCGGTCCATCACAACAATGTGACCACGTTGCAAACCGTCTTATTGCAGTCGCGTGGTGGCGATATGCTCTGGTTCATGCGCGACTTCTCGGTCGCCGAAAACCAAAGGGAGACGACCTAATGCACAGCATTTCCAGGCGTGGGCTAGTGATTTCGGCGGCGACGGCTTCGGCAGCGTTTGGATTGAATGGGCCGCTTGCGATCCTCTCTCCAGCCGAGGCGCAGGGATCGGGTGCAGGTTCAGGATCAGGCGCAGCGGGCGCCAAGCATGCCAACGGGTCGGCTGCAGCACTCGTCGACAAAGGGTTCGTCAAGTTCAAGGTCGGCGATATCGAAGTCACTCAAATGTACGATGGGACATGGGAAAAGGCGCACGATCCCACCTTCATCAAGAATGCCTCTGTCGATGACACGAAAGCCGGACTGACGGCTGCCGGAGCGACGGATGCCTACGTGCCGATCCCGTTCACGGTGACCGCCGTCAAAATGGGCGGCCGGACCATCATGTTCGACTCGGGCACCGGCGCTCAGGGTGCGCCGACGGCGGGCCTCATCAAGAAGAACGACATGCTGAAGGCGGCCGGCATCGACGCGGCCAGCATCAGCGCGATCATCGTCACGCATTTCCATCCCGACCACATCTTCGGTCTGATGGAAAAAGACACCAACGCGCAGGTATTTCCGAATGCCGAGATCATCGTGCCCGCGTCCGAATACGGTTATTGGACCGATGCGGGCGTGATGGCCAAGCTGCCGGAAGCACGCCAACCCCTCGCCAAGCGCATCCAGGCCACCTTCCCGACCTGGAAGAACATCAAGCAGGTCGAGAACGGCAAAGACGCCGTCGCCGGCATCCGCGCCGTGGCCTCGAACGGGCACACACCGGGCCACACGGCCTATGTTCTGGGCTCTGGCAATCAGCAGCTGATCGTGTCGGGCGACGTCTCCAACATCGCGGCGCTGTTCGTAAAGAACCCAGGTTGGCACGCAGTCTTCGATTCCGACGCGGTAGCGGCGGAAGCGTCCCGCCGGGCGCTGTTCGATCGGGCTGTCGCCGATGGCGCTGTCGTGACCGGCTATCACTGGGGCATGCCGGGCGCTGGAACGATCAAGAAGGACGGCAACGGCTACGCATTGGTTCCGGTCGCCGTCTGAGCGATCGCGTCTCGAGCGACGTGAAACCCGAAACGAAGTCACGAGGCAGGGCGTCGCGCAAGGTCGCGGCGCCTTTTCGTTGTCGGCTTGTCATCATGGTGCGGGCCCCGGTTGCGGGCCGGGTTAAAACTCGCCTGGCGCGCGGCATCGGAGTGGCGGAGGCGCTGCGCTTTTATCGTGTGCAATCGCGAACAGTGATCGGCCGGCTCGGACGCCAACCGTTTTGGGAAACGATCCTCACCGTCACGCCTGATCGGGACCGCGCGAGCCGCGCGTGGCCCGGTGATATCGTGCGCGTCCGCCAAGGAGGGGGTGATCTGGGCGTTCGTATGCAACGGCCCATGCGCACTTTGCCTCCGGGCCCCGTGTGCGTGATCGGCACGGACATTCCCGGCATACGCGTCGCGCATATTCGCCGCGCGTTCAGCGCGCTCGGTCGGTGCGATGCGGTGTTTGGCCCGGCAAGCGACGGTGGTTTTTGGCTGGTCGGGATGCGTCGCCGACCGCGCGTGGTCGCACCCTATGCCGGCGTTCGCTGGTCGCATGAGGAAACACTGGCCGACGTGCTCGTGAACCTCGCCCCCCATCGCGTCGGCTTCACGGCGACGCTCCACGACGTGGACGCGGCCGCCGATCTCGTGCGCGTTGCCGAGGGGTTGGGTCGTTTGGTCCTGGGCTGCCAGACCGGGTGTTCCTGACACCGGCCTCCGTCAGGTCCTCAAAACATGCCCGAATGAACCCGATCGGGCGGGGCGTGGCCGTCGAGGAAGGTTTTGACGTTGATGATGACCTTCTCGCCCATTTCGATGCGGCCCTCGATCGTGGCGCTGCCCATGTGGGGCAAGGCGACAACTCGGTTCGAAGTGAGGAGCTTTGGGTTGATCGCAGGCTCATGCTCGAACACATCGAGGCCGGCCCCGGCAATCGCCCCGGCTTCGAGGAGGCGGGCAAGCTCGTTTTCGTCGATGACCTCGCCGCGCGCGGTGTTGACCACGTAGGCCGTAGGTTTCAGCAGTTTCAGCCGGCGCGCCGACAGCAGGTGATAGGTGGCGGGCGTATGCGGGCAATTGACCGAGACGATGTCCATCCGGGCGAGCATCTGGTCCAGACTGTCCCAGTAGGTCGCCTCCAACGACTGCTCCAGCTCTTCATCGACCCGGCGTCGATTGTGATAATGGATCTGCAACCCGAAGGCGCGCGCGCGTCGGGCCACCGCTTGGCCGATGCGGCCCATGCCGATAATGCCGAGGCGCTTGCCCCAGATGCGATGGCCAAGCATCCAAGTCGGCGACCAGCCGGTCCACTGTTGGTTGGGTCTCTTGAGGTAGGCGGTCCCTTCCGCGAGTCGGCGGGGAACGGCGAGGATCAACGCCATGGTCATATCGGCGGTGTCTTCGGTCAGCACTCCTGGGGTGTTCGTGACTAGGATGTTGCGCGCTTTTGCTGCGTCCAGATCGATGTTGTCGACGCCGGTTCCGAAGTTGGCGATCAGGCGAAGTTGCGAGCCGGCCTCTGCTATCACGGCGCGATCGATGCGATCGGTCACGGTGGGGATGAGAACCTCTGCCGTCTTTACGGCGTCGACCAGGCGGCTTTGACTGAACGGCTCGTCTTCGACGTTGAGGCGGGCATCGAACAGCTCGCGCATCCGCGTCTCGACGATGTCGGGCAGTTTGCGAGTGACGATGACGAGGGGTCGCTTGGCGCTCTGCGGCATGGGGCCCGATCGGGTGCAAGGCGGTTGGTGGGACGTCAGAAGTGTCTATCAGATGGCCTCGCCGATTTCAAAGTCGTGTCGTCCCGTGTGGTGAGGCGATTTTTACCGACGCACTTGCTCGCACTGGCCGCTTCGATCAGTGTCGACCGGGTGGAGACTAGGTTCGGCGCACGTGCAACGGCCAACGAAGGAACTCATGACCGCGAATAGGGCACTTCGCCGAATGGTGGGGACAAAGATGACTCTTGGCCTGGTTCTCGGGCTGATCGGCGTCGGGTCGGTTTTCGCCCAGGTCGCGCCAGCGGTTCCCAGCGCAGGACAAGACAAGACTGCTGCCGTCCTCCCGAGATTTGCCAGCCTCAAATCCGACCGGGTGCATCTGCGCCAGGGTCCGGGGACCGACCACAAAGTCCTCTGGATCTACAACAGGGCCGGGACGCCGGTCGAAATCACCAAGGATTTCGAGGGGTGGCGACAGGTGCGCGACTCCGAAGGCGTGACTGGGTGGGTGTCGCAATCCCTGGTCTCGAGCCGGCGGACCGCGCTGATACTGCCCTGGGAAGCCAAAGCGCCAACACCACCGCAGGTGGCGCTGCGCTCTGATGACCGCGAGTCGGCGCCAACCGTCGTCCTGGTGGAAGCGGGCGTCATCGCCAACGTGCGCTCGTGCGATGGGCGTTGGTGCTGGGTCTCGGTCGGCGATTATCGCGGTTATGTCGAGCAGAAGAAGCTGTGGGGCGTCTACGAGGGCGAGACCATTCGCTGAGGCGACTGACAGCGTCCGCTCAGCCCGATGTTTTGTTGATATCGACGAGACGGACCACGACATCGACGTGGCCGATCCGGGTGCCGTCGGGGGCTTCCGGCAGGCCAGTGACCTGGATGGTGCCGGGCGGGATATCCGCGAGCGTTCCATCGTGTTCCATATAGAAATGATGGTGGCTCGAGGTGTTCGTGTCGAAATAGGCCTTGGTGCCTTCGATCGCCAACTCGCGCACGAGGCCGGCCCACTTCAGTTGGTGCAGCGTGTTGTAAACCGTGGCCAGCGACACCCGCTCGCCGCGTCCCACCGCTTCGGCGTGCAGCATCTCGGCGCTGACGTGGCGATCACCCTGGCCGAACAGCAGGGCGCCCAGCAGCAGCCGCTGGCGGGTCGGGCGCAAGCCGGCCGCACGCAACAGGTTCGCGATGTCGTCGGGGGTGCGCGATGGCGGGCAATCCAAAGGTGCGGTATCGACCATTCCTGCGAGCCTGTCTTTTTGAGTCCCACGTCGATGACGCGGTCGAGGAGAGAATGATAAGCACTCATCGGCCAGTCTGCAACGACGCGGCGGAATCGGTGGGCCGGAACTGGCGCTCTCGAGTCGCATGCGAGTGGAAGAGATCGAGCCACTTCGATCGCTTCCTGCGACAAAACGGTCGATCTCAAACGGTTCCAGCCATTTTGGAGAACGGGGGAGTGTGCTAGGAAGCCTCGAGGAAACCCCGGCTGGGCCGGGAGCAATCAGCTCCGCAGCGAAAGAACGCATGTCAGATCGTCGATCGAGCTTCGAATACGAAGACCTCCTAGCGTGCGGGCGATCGGAGCTGTTCGGCCCCGGCAATGCCCAATTGCCGCTACCCCCGATGTTGATGTTCGACCGCATCGCCAGCATTTCTGAAAACGGCGGCCCACATGGCAAAGGCCAGTTGGTCGCCGAGTTGAAGGTCGCCGGCAATCCGGCCGTAGACTGGTTCTTCGCCTGCCACTTCAAGGGCGATCCGGTGATGCCGGGTTGCCTGGGGCTGGATGCTCTGTGGCAGTTGACGGGCTTCTATCTGGGGTGGATGGGCGCGACCGGCAGGGGCCGCGCGCTGGGCGTGGGCGAGGTGAAATTCACCGGCATGGTCGTGCCGACGGTGAAGAAGGTGGAATACGTCGTCGACTTCAAGCGGGTCATCCTGCGCAAACTGAAACTGGGTATCGCCGACGGTACGGTGATCGCCGACGGCCAGACCATCTATACGGCAACCGACATGAAAGTCGGGTTGTTCGAGACGGGACAAACGTCCCAAGCGCAATCAGCCTGAGGGCTCAGCCAGTCGGGCGGTGCTCGAGGCATCGCCGAGTAGGGAATTCGAAACATGAGACGTGTGGTCATCACCGGGATGGGCGTCGTGTCGTCCATCGGCAACAGTACGCAAGAGGTCATGGCCTCTCTGCGCGAAGGCCGGTCGGGTATCGTCACGGCGGCTTCCTACGCTGAACTGGGCTTCAAATGCCAGGTGCACGGCGAGCCCAAGATCGACTGGGAAAGCATGGTGCCGCGCAAGCCAAAGCGCTTCATGAACGAAGGCATGGGTTGGAACTATATCGCCATGGATCAGGCGATCCGGGATGCGGGGCTCGAGGCAGCGGACGTCGTGAACGAGCGCACGGGCATCATCATGGGCTCGGGTGGGCCCTCGACCGCCGCGATCGTGGCGGCCGCCGATACGACCCGCAAGTCGGGCGGGCCAAAGAAGATCGGCCCGTTCGACGTTCCCAAGGGCATGTGTTCTGGCCCCTCCGGCGTGCTCGCCACGGCGTTCCAGATCAAGGGCACGAACTATTCGATCTCGTCGGCCTGCGCGACGAGCGCGCACTGCATCGGCAATGCGGCCGAGCTGATCCAGTGGGGCAAGCAGGATGTGATGTTTGCCGGCGGCTGCGAGGAACTCGATTGGACGCTGTCGGCCCTGTTCGACGCCATGGGCGCGATGTCGAGCCGCTACAATGATCGGCCAGCCACCGCGTCGCGTCCCTACGACAAGGGGCGCGATGGCTTCGTGATCGCGGGCGGGGCTGGCGTCGTGGTGCTCGAGGAGCGCGAGCGGGCGCTTGCCCGTGGCGCCAAGATTTATGCCGAACTGGTGGGCTATGGGGCCAGCTCCGACGGCTTCGACATGGTGGCGCCGTCGGGCGAAGGCGCCGTGCGCTGCATGCGCAAAGCCCTTGAAGGATTTGACGGCAAAGGGGTCGGCGCGAAAGTCGATTACCTCAATCCCCATGGCACCGGCACGCCGGTCGGCGACATCAAAGAGATGGAGGCCGTGCGCGAGGTGTTCGGCAAGGACCTGCCGTCGATCTCTTCGACCAAATCGCTGACAGGGCATTCGCTGGGCGCCATCGGCGTCCAGGAAGCGATCTTCTCGATTTTGATGCTGAACAACGGCTTCGTGGCGGCCAGCGCCAATATCGAGGAACTCGATCCAGCTTTCGAGGACTTGCCGATCGTGCGCGAACGCCAGGATCGCGAGCTTAACTGTGTGCTGTCGAACAGCTTCGGTTTCGGCGGAACAAATGCGAGTTTAGTCTTCCGTCGCCATCTCGGTTAACGCGTGATGGGCCGCGTTCGGCCCGGATGCCTTCTGTAGCGGGATTTCCTCGAGACCTTCGAGGGCCACATCATTGTCTGTCGATCGATGACGAACCAAGCGCCGCAAATAGGGCCTGCCTCGCGTGCGACGGTTAGTGCGCGGCTTGCCAAGAGAGGATGCCAATGATCACCAAAGACATCACGCAACCGGGTCCGCTCCTGGCCGGCAAACGTGGACTGATCATGGGCGTCGCCAACGAGCGCTCGATCGCCTGGGGGATCGCCAAGGCCTGCGCCAACCACGGCGCTAAACTGGCCTTCACCTATCAGGGTGACGCCTTCGGTCGCCGCGCCGTGCCGCTGGCGGAGTCGGTCGGCTCGGATGTGATCGTCTCGTGCGACGTGTCCGACCTCGCCAGCGTCGATGCCGTGTTCGAGCAGATCGAAAAAACCTGGGGTGGGCTCGATTTCGTCGTGCATGCGTTGGCCTTTTCCGACCGGCGCGAGCTGCAGGGGCGCTACTCGGATACGTCTCGGGAAAACTTCACCAACACGATGGTGATTTCCTGCTTCTCCTTCACCGAGGTCGCCAAGCGCGCCGGCAAACTGATGACGAACGGTGGCTCGATGTTGACGCTGACCTACGGTGGGTCGGAGCGGGTGGTGCCGTCCTACAACGTGATGGGTGTCGCCAAGGCTGCGCTGGAGGCATCGGTGCGCTACCTGGCGGCCGATTTCGGCGCGCAGGGCATTCGGGTGAACGCGTTATCGGCGGGGCCCATGCGCACGCTCGCCGGCGCAGGCATTTCGGACGCGCGCATGATCTTCAATTACCAGGGTGAGGTGGCCGCATTGAAGCGGACGCCGCACCTCGATGAAGTCGGCGGGGCGGCGCTCTATCTGTTGTCGGATCTGGCCGGCGCCGTCACAGGCGAAATCCACTACGTCGATTGCGGCTACAATGCCATGTCGATGCCGAGCCTGGAAATGCTGAAGGCGCAGGAGGCTACGGCGAAGGCCGTTGGTCGCCCGCCGGCAGCAACCTGATCGCGCCGACCTCGGCCCCGAGCCAATTGCGCAGGGCTGCGTCTTGGTCGCGCTATCCACGTTTGGTCTGAGGCGACGTGTGGGCTCGGGAGTGTTATTGCAGCCAAACTTTCGCAACCGACCTGCCCGGAACCAACGGGGCCGATCATGACGATCTCGCGTGAACTGCCGGCGCCTGCCGCCGCGCTCGAAAACGCCCGCACGGGGCAGCGGTCGCTATCTGTCGTCATCCCCATCCTGAATGAAGCTCGCGGCATCGAAACACTCGTGGAGCGGCTGCGCCAAGCCCTCGAAAAGATCGGTCGTCCCTTCGAGGTGATCTTCATCGACGATGGCTCGATCGACGCAACGCTCGCCCTCTTGAAACGCATCCATGGCGCCGATCCGCGGTTCAAAGCCGTGTCTTTCAGCCGCAATTTCGGCAAGGAAATCGCGGTCGCGGCTGGCCTCAAGTACGCCAGTGGCGATGGCGTCGTTATCATGGACGGCGACATGCAGCATCCACCCGCCGTCATCGCCGAGTTCGTCGCCAAGTGGGACGAGGGCTACGAGATCGTCTACGGCCAGCGCCGCGATCGCCACACCGACCCGGCCATGCAGCGCGTATTTTCGCGCGTTTTCTACCGGGTCTTCCAAAAGTTGAGCGGCACCGAACTGCCCGACGGAGCCGGTGATTTCCGCCTGCTCGATCGCAAGGCGGTGGATGCCTTGAACACGATCGGCGAGCGGTCGCGCTTCAACAAGGGGCTTTATGCCTGGATCGGCTTCAAGACGGTCGGCGTGCCGTTCGACGTCGCGCCCCGCCTCGACGGCCATTCGCGCTGGCAGCCGAGGCGGTTGCTCCGGTTCGCGCTCGACGGGCTAGCCTCCTTTACGACGCTTCCCTTGCGGGTTTGGTCCTATCTGGGACTGGTCGTGTCCGCGTTCGCGTTCTTTTATGCCGTCGTTTTCACGGTGAAGACCCTGCTTTGGGGCGTGGACCTGCCCGGTTTCCCGACGCTGATCGTCTCGGTCATGTTTTTCGCGGGTGTTCAGCTCATATCCCTGGGCGTCATGGGCGAGTATCTGGGCCGGGTCTACGAAGAGGTGAAGGGGCGGCCCTTGTTCATCGTCGGAGAGCGGGTTGGCGTAGCGCTGCCGCAGGCTGAGCCGGCAAAGCACTGTGCATGCGGCGAACCCAGGTCCCCCATCCCGTGATCCTGTGTGCAGACGATTATGGGATGTCGTCGGGCGTCTCGCGCGGCATTCTGGAGTTGGCCCAAGCCCGCCGTATTTCCGCGACCAGCGCCATCGTGACCCTGGACCGATGGGCGCAGGACGGGCCGATCTTACGGACCGTTCGCGACCGGATCTCGATCGGGCTGCATCTCAACCTGACGGTCGATCGCCCACTGGGCGCGATGCCCAAATTGGCGCCCGATGGCGTACTGCCGTCGATTGGAGCGCTTGTCAAAGCAGCCGTCTCCGGCCGTCTCGACACGGTGGAAATCGAAGCCGAAGTGCTGCGCCAGATCGACCGGTTCATCGCGGTGACAGGGCATGCCCCCGACCATATCGACGGGCACCAGCATGTGCAGGTGCTGCCGTTCGTGCGCCGCGCGGTAGTTGGGGCCGTCAATCGGCGGCTTCGCGACCCGTTTCCGCTGATGCGCGATCCGGCCGATGATCCCAGGCGCATCCTCCGGCGCAAGGGCGAGGTGGTGAAGGCGCTGGGAATTGCGGCCTTGTCCCTCGGTTTCGGCGCGCTGCTGAGGCGGCACGGGAAGCCCACAAATCGGGGCTTTTCGGGCTTCTCGGCCTTCGATGAGGGGAGCGACTACGCGCTAGAGCTGCGCACTGCGGCATCGACGGTCGGGCCTGCACATATCTTGATGTGCCACCCGGGGTATCCCGACGGGGAGTTGGCCGGCCTCGATCGGGTTGTCGCCAGGCGCGCCCAGGAATTGGCGACCCTCCTCGACGAGCCCGGGTTGCCGGAACTGATCTGGCATGCGAATCGCACCTCGGACGGACCGCCGATTGATTGGAACCAAGCGAGCGGCAATGGGTTTTGAAATCCGACCCGGCGCGAGGACGGCCGAAATGACGAGGATTCGCCATTTAGCTGGTTTCCTCGCGTCCGGGTTGTTGGCTCTTGCCGTCGACGCAGGCGTTCTCGCGTTGGGCACGACGGTGTTTGGTCTCGACCCGCTGGTTGCCCGCGTGGGTGGGATCGGCATGGCGATGTTCGTTGCCTGGCAGTGTCATCGCCGTTGGACATTCGCGGTCGAGAGTGCGGCGACCTTGGCCGAGTTTGGCCGGTTCGTTTCGATGGCTTGGGTGCCTTCGCTGGTTAACTACGCTGTTTTTGGTTTGGTGATAGCGGTGTGGCCGAACGTCTGGCCGCAACTTGCCCTTATTATCGCAACGATGTTCGCCACAGTCGTCTCCTATGTTTCTCTGCGTTACGGCGTTTTTCGCGGATCAGTCAGCGATCGGGACCAGAAGTGACGCGCCGATTGCTGAACAACCCGATAACTCATTCATCCAAGGTTCAGGCTGGTTCAGCTTAAGTGGTGACCTAACGTGGGGGTTTGGGTCTCGAACGGGGGCTGGGGTCACTCACGAGATGGCGAAGGGCAGCGCCAGGACAACAGTAGTGCCGCTCAGAATTCGCCGAAAAATATGAGGGTTAGTCGCGAACATGCCTTTACGAAATCATGTTCACGATGGCATAAGCGCGCGGGAACGCGCCTGGAGGTCCGTATGAAGTCGAGTGCAGTCAAGTCGGTTCAGTTGGATATCGACTGGGCCGTTCAGACGGTGTTGCCTATTGAATTCCAAGGGCGTGAGCTGCAACTCGAGGCGCGCGCCTACCAGGGCGTCGATCCCCATTGCCAGGCGATGGTGTTGGTCAACAGGGACAATCCTGCGCCGGGCGAAATCCCCGTCGTGCGCGTCCACAGTGGCTGCGTGACGGGCGACATCTTCCATTCTCTGCGGTGCGACTGCTATCCGCAGTTGCAGGCGTCGATGGAGGTCATCACGACCAGTTCGCTCGGTGTGCTGATTTATCTGCCCTATCACGAGGGTCGCGGCATCGGCCTCGTCAACAAGATCCGCACCTACGCGCTTCAGGATCAGGGCTACGACACGGTGGACGCCAACGTCGCGATCGGCGCTCCGATCGAGGCGCGCGATTACGATCTGGCGGCGCACATCTTGTTCGATCTGGGCTTCGGCAAAATTCGTCTGTTGACGAACAACCCGGCCAAGGTGAACTCGCTGCGGGCCGAGGGCATCAACGTCGTCGAACAGCGCTCGCTGATCGTCAGCGCGTCGCCACACAACAAGCGCTATCTCGCGACCAAGCGGGAGCGTATGGCCCATATGCTCTGAACGAGCGCCAAGGGGTTCGGCGGCAACATTTTTGGGGGCGGATCGAACTCATCGGTCCGCCCTTTTCTTATCGAGCGATGCTGGATGGGCCTAGATCCGCCAACCCGAATGCACGGCAGCGATGCCGCCCGTGAGATTGCGGAACTGGACGCGGGCGAAGCCGGCTTTGATGATCATCTCGGCGAACTGGTTTTGCTTGGGAAACCGGCGAATGCTCTCGACGAGATAGCGATAGGGTTCGGCATCGCCGGCTGCGAGCTGCCCCAGGCGCGGGATCACCTCGAACGAATGAAAGTCGTAGAGCCGGTCGAGCATCGGCACGTCGACATGGGAAAACTCGAGACACAAAAACCGTCCGCCGGGACGCAGCACCCGATAGGCCTCGGCGAGGGCCGCATCGATGTGGGTCACATTCCGGATGCCGAAGGCGATCGTATAGGCATCGAAACTGCGGGACGGGAACGGCAGCGTTTCCG
The DNA here is from genome assembly GCA_031419415.1 of Hyphomicrobiales bacterium. Classification (GTDB taxonomy): domain Bacteria; phylum Pseudomonadota; class Alphaproteobacteria; order Rhizobiales; family Hyphomicrobiaceae. Next base: position 16,622 of record JANOKV010000393.1, read on the forward strand.
CGTTGCCTTCGACGAGGGTAATCCGGTCGGCGAGGCCTGCCCCTTCCACCCGGCGGCGGCCCACCGCCAGCATTTGCGGACTGATATCGCAGATGACGGCGGACGTGCCGCTGCCCCCGGCCCGAACCGCGCGCATCGCCACGTCGCCGGTGCCGCCCGCGACGTCCAGAAGCTGGAATGGTGTGGCGCCGCGGGGCGGTGACAGCATGGTGACGAGATCGTCTTTCCACAGCCGGTGCAAGCCCACCGACATCATGTCGTTCATCAGATCGTAGCGCTCGGCCACCTTGGCGAAGACGTCATTGACGAGGCCTTGGCGCGCGTCGGCATCGACGGTTCGATAGCCGAAACTCGTGTCGTCGTTCATTGGGGGAGTGGGCTTATGGCTCATGATGATTGCACGATAGCCCAGGTGGGGCATGTTCGCTATTGGTCGTCGATGGGATGTAGGGGGGCGACTGCCGTTCAGCCGGATACGACGGGCTTCAAGGTTTCGACCAGCAGGCGGACTTGCACGGCTTCGTCCTTGACGTCGAGCTGCGCGGTAAACCAGTCGCGGACCATTTTGCACACTCGCAGGGGCGTGGCCCTGGAGAGGGCGCGGGCATCCGAAAAGAGCTGCAGATCCTGGGGCCCCCAACCGCGCTGAGCCAAGTGGGCGGCCAGGGCGTCGAAGTCGGCGGTCAGGACCTGGGGATGTTTACGCGGCGATCGACGACCGTCGGCGATGGCTTCGAAGATGGCGGCGAGTTGGGCCTGTAGCGGCGCCGCGAGTTCCGAGCTGCGCATCAGTTCCGCAACCAGAGGATCGGTCTCCCCGGCCGAGATGTAGCCGTAGCAGGCCTCCGTGCTGTGCTTGGCGAGGCGATCGAGGTTGTCGACGAACGACGCAGCGACCGCCTGGAGGCGCGTGGGGCTGGCGGAAAGGGCTGCGTCAGCATTGTCGCGCCGCAGCTTGATGAGGGCCTGGCTCAGCTCGCCGGCAATGGCTGCGTCGTCCTTGCGCTGCGCCTTTGCGCGAACCACCTCCTGGACCCGCTCAGTGTACCAGTCGGCGAATTCTGTCTTCAAGAGGCGCCACAGCCGTGCCTTCTGCAGCGCTGCGTCGACTTCGTTCGCCGTGTTGCCCAAAGACACTGGCAGCGCTTCGGGTGGAGCGGTGGAGGGCGGGGTAGAGCTTGCCGTCACGATGGGGTTGGCGTCGCCGCCACCTCTGCCCACAGTGGACGCGACAACGCGCGACTCCTCACGGGGCGCGCGCACGACCGGTGGCTCCGAGGTGGACGTGTCGGATGTGAGGCCTGCAAAAATCTGGGTCAGGCTGCCGAAACTCACGGCCCCCTTGAAGTAGAATGCGGCGCCGGCTCCGATTGCGACGGCAAACACCATGACGACGGCAATCCGCACCCAAGGAAAACGCCGAGGCTGATCGTAGGCGTCGTCAGGTGTGGGTTGGTCAATGTGGCCGTTCGCACCCGGCCGGTGCTCGCGGCCGTGCGGGGGCTCGTAGGCTCCGGCGCCATAGGCCCCCTGCGGTCCTGGTGCGTGCAGTGTAGCCGACGCAGATTGCGGCTCGGCATAGACGATGCGGTTGCGTGGATCGAGTGGATTGGCTGCTGGATGTGGGGCATGTCGTGCGGCAGGCTGCGCGGTGGGTTGCCCGCCGGGTGCGTAAGATTGCGGAGCAGGCGTGGCCGAGCGGGGCGGCAGGTGCTGAGCCGGCGCGTAGCCGGCCGCGTCCGCTCCGGTTCGAGAGGCGACCGATCTGGGATCGCCGGCGCGAGGTCCACCAGCGGGCTCCAAGTCACCCCGCGGCGCGCCAGCGTGCGGTGCCGTGACCCGGGGGGGCGGTGCTTGTGCTGCGGCCGCAAACACGCTCGTCGCCAGCACCCAATTCGCCAAGCCTTGGCGCCAGACGAGATCGGTCGGGCGCAGGTGGCCGAGTTCCGCCACTTTGCGTATTTCCACGTCGGACAACGGCCCGTGTTGCTGGCCGTCGCGGGCCAGAAACCACTCGTTGGCTTGCTCTTGCTCGGACATGGGTCTCAGCTAGGGTCCCGTTCGCGTTACGTCATTCGGTAGCAGATCGCGCATTTCGCGTCGGTGCTGGCACGATGCAGAGGGATATCGGGTCACCAGACGAGATCCCAGGCGCGTGCTGCCGCACTACCTGGGTTCTTTAGCATGTGAGTCGCGTTTTGCCTTCCGGGTCCCGATTTTGGGGCCCGATGACGACGATGCAGCCCAACCCTGGCAAAGACATGGCGGCGGCGCCCGTTATCCTCAATCTGCCGGCAGATACGCGGGGTCGACCGGCACTTTATAGGCGTTGGCCAGCCGATTTGTCATGTTTGCCAGAGCGACGACGGCATAGAGCTCGTTGATCTGGGCCTCTGTCGCGCCTTTTGCTCGGGCGGCGGCCGTGAGCGAGGCCATGCAGTAGTCACAGTTATTGGTGATCGACACGGCGACGTAGATGAGTTCTTTGGTCAAGCCGTCGAGCTCGCCCGGCCCCATGATACTCTTCAGGCTTTCCCAGGTATGGCGCAGCATTCGGGGCTCATTGGCGAGATACCGCCAGAAATTGTTGACCTCGGCCACTTTCCTGGTCGCTTTGATGTCGTCGAACACGGCCCTGACTTCGGCGCTGGCGCGCAAGGGGTCGACTGGCTTCATGGGAATGATCCTCGGCTCCGATGGATCGTTCCTACCATTTGGCAACCCTTATTGTCCTCCACATTTCCTGGCTGAAAGGTCGTGATCTGCGCAACCGGGCGTATTCGCGCCGATGAGGCGACAAGCGCTTTCCACCCGTGTGGTGGGGCTGCACAGACCTACCATCACTTCCCTGTCAAGTTGATCAAAGGCTGGAAGAGGGGTTGGCGAGGGGCGATCGGGCGTGTAAACCTTGCGGGTACTCTTCCAAAACGTCCCAACGAACGAGCCAACTCGAGAGGCAGTGAACGCATGCGATACGAGTCCCCGGATACACTCGAGGCAGCTTCCAAATTGCTGGCGGCAGCGAGCGGCGATGCACGTATTCTGGCGGGTGGAACCGACCTCCTCGTCCAGATCCGCGCGGAAGTTTTGTCCCCTGAGTTGATTATCGACATCAAGCGGGTCGGCGAGACACGCACCGTCAAAGAGGAGGCCGGCGGCTTCCGTATCGGTTCCGCCGTGACCGGCGCCGAGTTGAAAGAGAATGCGAAGCTCCGCAGCGCTTGGCCGGGCCTCGTCGAGGCGGCCAACCTCATCGGCTCGACCCAGGTGCAGGGTCGCGCAACTCTGGGCGGCAACCTGTGCAACGGTTCGCCAGCAGCCGACAGCGTGCCAGCGCTGATCGCAGCGGGCGCCATTGCAACGCTTGTCGGCCCCAATGGCCGTCGCGACATCAAGGTCGAAGACGTCATGCTCGCGCCGCGCAAGCTTGCGCTCACGAAGGGTGAGATCATCGCGTCCTTCCTGTTGCCGAAAAAGGCGCCTCACTCGGGCGATGCCTACCTGCGCTTCATTCCGCGCACCGAGATGGACATCGCGGTGGTCGGTTGCGGCGTCAGCCTGACGCTCGACAACGGTGGCACATGCACGGCGGCCCGGGTCAGCCTCGGCGCAGTCGCGGCGCGACCGCTGCTCGTCGAGGACGCGGCCAAAGCGTTGATCGGGACGAAGATCGACGACGCGGCGCTGGAGAAAATGGCGGCTGCTGCGCGTGCGGCGTGCAAGCCGATCGACGACAAGCGTGGAACGATCGAGTTCCGCATCGATATTGCTGGAGTGTTGGCGAAGCGGACGGCGCTGATTGCGCTCGAGCGTGCGAGGAAGAACTAATGTCAAAACATCACGTATCGACCACCGTCA
>JANOKV010000394.1:0-10863 GCA_031419415.1 Hyphomicrobiales bacterium
CATGCGCTGGTTCCGCGGTCTCGTCGCCAGTCGGCGCGACATCGACACCTCGACGATTCCCGGCCTCGAGCAGGGGGGGATTTTCTCGGGGCGCGAAGCCTTGGCGCACAAGCTCGTCGATCACATCGGCGGCGAAGCCGATATTACGCGGTGGCTCAGCGACAAGCGCGGCGTAACCAAGGATCTGCGCGTCGTCGATTGGAAACCCAAAGCCGTCGAAAGTTGGGGTGTATTGGGCATGCTGGGGCGGATCACGGCGCGCGCCCTCGGCCTCGACGCGGATTTGGGTCGGTTCTTCGGCGATGACCCCAGGATTGCTGCACTGACCCTTGACGGGCTTGTTTCGATTTGGCAGCCTGCTGAAAAATAAACACAATTCGAAACGTGACGGAGAGGGGCGTAGTGTATGATCAAGTCTGAGTTGATTGCCAGGATCGCGGGAGCCAATCCGCATCTCTATCACCGCGACATCGAGAAGATCGTCAATGTCATCTTCGAGGAGATCGTCGACGCCCTGGCGCGCGGCGACCGGGTCGAACTGCGTGGCTTCGGCGCCTTTACCGTAAAGCACCGGCCCCCGAGGCTCGGACGCAATCCCCGGACGGGCGCATCGGTCAAGGTGGACGAGAAATTCGTGCCTTTCTTCAAGACTGGCAAAGAATTGCGCGAGCGATTGAACGGCCAGATCGCGGCCTTGTCGGCCCGCGCCCGTTAGCCGAGCGAGACGGAGAACACGGACGTGCTCAGGCGCCTGCTCATTCTACCCATCGTCCTCGTCACGGCCGGTGTGCTCATCACCGTCTTCGTGTCGAACCGGCATCCCGTGCGGATCGTTCTCGATCCCATTTCGGACATCCCGGTGCTGGCGTTCGAGCTGCCGTTCTTCGTCTATCTTGCAGGTGCGCTCATCCTCGGGGTTCTGCTCGGTGGGATGCGCACGTGGGTCGGACAGAGCCACTGGCGCCGCTCGGCACGGACCCGGGCGCAGGACGCCATGCGTTGGCAATCGGAAGCCGATCGCCTCCAGCGCGAGCGCGAGGACGGGCTCACCGACACCCGCACGACTGGCTCGACGGCCAAGGCGCTCGCCGTTCTGCGGCGTTGACGCGGCGCGCCGACGGCGGATCGCACCCCGGCTCGGCCGGGGACCGATGGCGCGTCACGCCAGCCTTCACCATTGAAGCGGCGCCCAAAAGCCGGCATACGAAGGCGCAACGGCCCGCGGCCCGCCTTCGGACACGCGGCCGGATGTGAGGCGAACGGCCATGTCGGCACGCGTGAAAATCTGCGGCATCAACACGGCGGAGGCGATGGCCGCCGCTCTGGAAGCGCGCGCTGATCTCGTCGGCCTGGTGTTTTTCCCGCCCAGCCCGCGCAGCGTGACGCTCGAAGAGGCGGCGCCCTTGGCCGACTATGCACGCGGCAACGCAGCGATCGTCGCGCTGGTGGTCGATGCAGATGACACCCTCATCGATCACATCGTCACGGCGATCAACCCGGACCTGCTGCAACTGCACGGCAACGAGACGCCGGAGCGTGCTGCTGACATACGCAACCGGTTCGGCAAGCCGGTCATGAAGGCCATAAAGGTGGCGACGCGCGAAGACGCGATGGCCGCCCTCGCCTACCGAGAGGTCGTCGACCTCGTGCTCTTCGACGCCAAGCCCCCCAAAGACGCCGATCGACCGGGCGGTCATGGGGTTGCATTCGACTGGAGCCTTCTCGCCGACGTGCGCGGCACAATCGCGTTCATGTTGTCGGGCGGGCTCACGCCGATCAACGTCGCCGACGCCGTGCGCGCCACGGGCGCGACGGTGGTCGATGTCTCCTCGGGCGTCGAGAGCGCACCGGGCGTCAAGGATCCGGGCCTGATACGGGCCTTCATACGAGCTGCCAAGGGCACGCCCACCTGATGGGTCGAACCCGATGAGCCACGACTGCAGAGGACTTTCCGAAGATGGCACCCCTTTCGCCGACCGACGATCAGACTCGCGCGCCCAACAGCTTTCGCGCCGGCCCCGACGACAAGGGGTTCTTCGGCCTGTTCGGCGGCCGCTTCGTCGCCGAGACCCTGATGCCGCTCATTCTGGAACTCGAAACCGCCTACGAAACCGCCAAGGCGGACCCGACATTCCAGGCGCAAATCGACCACCTCAACACGCATTATGCGGGGCGGCCCTCCCCGCTCTATCTGGCCGAAAACATCACCGCCGACCTCGGCGGGGCCAAGGTTTATTTCAAGCGCGACGAGCTCAATCACACGGGCTCGCACAAGATCAACAACTGCCTGGGCCAAATTCTGCTCGCCCGCCGCATGGGCAAAACGCGCATCATCGCGGAGACGGGGGCCGGCCAGCACGGCGTAGCGGTCGCCACCGTATGCGCCCGCTTCAAGCTGCCCTGTGAGATTTACATGGGCGCAACCGATGTCGAACGCCAGTCCCCCAACGTCGTGCGCATGAAACTGCTGGGCGCCAAGGTCAATCCGGTGACGTCGGGCGCCGGGACGTTGAAAGACGCGATGAATGAAGCGCTGCGCGATTGGGTGACCAACGTGCGCGACACCTATTATTTGATCGGCACGGCCGCCGGTCCCCACCCCTACCCTGCCATGGTCCGCGACTTCCAATCGATCATCGGCCAAGAGGTGCGCGATCAGATGATGGCCGCCGAGGGTCGGCTGCCCGATACGCTCGTCGCCTGCATCGGCGGCGGCTCCAACGCGATCGGCCTGTTCCATCCCTTCCTGGATGACAAGAGCGTCGCGATCTATGGCGTCGAGGCGGCGGGGCATGGCCTCGGGGTGCCCAACGGTCATGCCGCGTCGATGAACGGCGGACGACCCGGCGTGCTGCACGGCAACCGGACGTATCTTTTGCAGGATGATGACGGCCAGATCCTCGAGGGGCATTCGATTTCCGCGGGCCTCGATTATCCCGGCGTCGGCCCCGAGCATTCCTGGCTGAAGGACACGGGCCGCGTCACTTACGTGTCGGCCACGGACAACGACGCTCTGGAAGCCCTGCAATACTGCACCCGGACGGAAGGCATCATTCCCGCCCTCGAGCCGTCCCATGCCCTGGCCCACGTCATGCGGCTGGCGCCGAAGCTCCCCAAAGACAATCTTCTGGTGATGAACTTGTGCGGTCGTGGCGACAAGGATTTGATCACGGTCGCCAAGGCGATTGGCTTGCCGATTTGACGTCCGGAGACATCGGCAGGAGGCGCGCGACTTGACCGGGGTCGCTTCGACAGCCTACGACCGGCCCAAACTTGCACAGGACCGTCGCCGATGACCACGCCCGCCGTCCCGACCACCCGTATCGACCGCCGGTTCGCGGCCCTGAAAAAGGACGGCCGTGCAGCGCTGGTGACGTTCATCACAGCCGGTGATCCCGACCTCGAAACGTCGCGCCAGATCCTCGCTGGCCTGCCAGGCGCTGGCGCCGACATCATCGAGCTCGGCATGCCATTCTCCGACCCGATGGCCGATGGACCGGCCATCCAAGCGTCATCCCAGCGCGCGCTGGCTGCCGGCATGACGCTGCGCAAGACGCTGGCCATGGTCGCCGACTTCCGGACCCGCGACAGCGACACGCCCATCGTCTTGATGGGCTATTACAACCCGATTTATGTTTTTCCCGGCGCCGACTTTCTGGCTCAGGCCGAAGCGGCCGGCGTCGACGGCCTGATCATCGTCGACCTGCCGCCGGAAGCCGATGACGAGCTGTGTATCCCCGCCATGCGTCATGGCCTCAATTTCATCCGTTTGGCGACGCCGACCACGGACGCCAAACGCCTACCGACGGTGCTGCAGAACACGTCGGGTTTCGTCTATTACGTGTCGATCACCGGGATTACAGGATCAGCCGCCCCAGTGGTCGATGATGTGCATGCGCAAGTCAACCGCATTCGACTGGCGACCTCGCTTCCCGTCGCTGTCGGTTTCGGCGTCCGGACCCCAGAGCAAGCCAAGGCCATCTCCCGCGGCGCCGATGGCGTCGTCGTCGGTTCAGCGCTCGTTAACGCTCTTCGCGATTCCCTCGATCAGACTGGCAAAGCGGGTGGCAAGACGGTATCAGCCGTACTAGATCTGGTGAAAAGCCTGAGCGTGGCATTGCGGAATGGCTAGGCGTGCGCCTATCTAACGCGCAAAGTCGCCATCGAGCCGCCATATTCCGGTACCGAGTGAGCACTCGAACCGCCGCTCACACTTTCCGACGGGGGAAACCCTCGGTTTGGGCCAGGGAGCCACATAGCGTGAACTGGATCAACAACGTCGTCCGGCCGAAAATTCGGAGCCTGCTGACGACGCGTCGCGAGCCGCCCGATAACTTCTGGATGAAGTGCGGTGGTTGCGGCCAGATGTCGGACCGCAAGGCTCTCGAGGAAAACGCCTTCGTTTTCCCGTGCTGCAATCACCACGAGAAAGTCGACGCGCGCGCGCGCTTGGAAATGCTGTTCGACAAGGCGGAGTTCACGACCGTCGCCGTGCCCGAAATGGCTGTCGACCCGCTGAAATTCCGCGATGGCAAGCGCTATACGGACCGCCTGAAAGAAGCCAAGACCAAAACCGGACAGGCCGATGCCGTCCTCATCGGCGTCGGCAAGCTCGATGGCCAGGCTGTGGTGGCAGCCGTCCAAGATTTCCGCTTCATGGCGGGTTCCTTGGGGATGGCTGCCGGCGAAGCCGTGGTCATGGCCATGCTGCGCGCCGTCGAACTCAAAGCGCCCTTCATTTTGTTTGCGGCCTCCGGTGGGGCCCGCATGCAGGAAGGCATTCTGTCGTTGATGCAGATGCCGCGCACGACCATTGCCGTGCAGCGGCTGCGTGAGGCGCGGCTGCCCTACATCGTCGTCCTGACCGACCCGACGACGGGCGGTGTGACGGCGTCTTATGCGATGCTGGGGGATGTGCAGATTGCCGAGCCCGGCGCCCTCATCTGCTTTGCCGGCCCCCGTGTCATTCAGCAGACCATCCGCGAGCAGCTCCCCGAAGGCTTCCAGCGCGCCGAATACCTCTTGGCGCATGGCATGATCGACGCCGTCATCCATCGCCACAAACTGCGCGAGAGCCTGTCGCGGCTGGTGCGCGTGCTCATGGGGGGGGCTCGTGCCGCCCTCTCGACCAGGGACGCCCAGAGAAAACCGATCGGCTACATGCGCAGCATGAACGGCCATGCGGTCGACGGCGGCGTTGTCGAGACGCTGGCGCGGGGATCGGGTATGATCGAGCCCGAACCGGTCGCCGACAAGGAGCGGTTCGAACTGCGCAAGCCGGTGCGCAAAGATGGCGACACGGGTCCTCCGCGCGCCAATAAAGACGCCCGCTGAGCGGACCCGGCTGCCGACCCTCACATTCGGGAGCCTTTGTCGACCTGCACTCGACGGAGGCGCGAAGACATGGCCGAATTAGACGCCGTACTTGCGCGCCTCAAAACGCTGCACCCGCTGATCATCGACCTGTCGCTGGGTCGGGTCGAGCGCTTGCTCGCGCGGCTGGGCAATCCGCAGACCCGCTTCGCACCGGTGATCCACGTGGCCGGCACGAATGGCAAAGGCTCCACTACGGCCTTTCTCAAGGCCATGCTCGAAGCGGCCGGTCGGCGCGTGCACGTCTACACCTCACCCCACCTCGTCCGCTTTGCCGAGCGCATCGCGGTGCCCGGCGCCGATGGCATCGCCGGCCCCATCGATGATCGGCTGCTCACCGAAACTCTGGAGCGGGTCGAGGCGGTGAATGGGGGCGAACCGATCACGTTCTTCGAGATCACGATGGCCGCGGCCTTCGTGGCTTTTTCGGAGATCCCAGCCGACGCCGTGCTGCTGGAGGTTGGCCTGGGCGGCGAATTCGACTCGACCAACGTGATCGACCAGCCAGCCCTATGCGTGATCACCCCGATTGCGATCGATCATGCCGACAAGTTGGGCGGCACGCTGGCCGCCATCGCTCGAGCCAAGGCAGGCATTCTGAAAAAAGCAGCCCCCTGCGTCGTCGCGATCCAAGACCCCGAACCCATGCGCGTGATCCGCGCCCGCGCCGAAGCCGTCGGTGCGCCGCTGACCGTCTGGGGCGAGGATTTCGACGCCTTCGAGCAGCGCGGCCGATTGGTCTATCAGAGCGAAGCAGAATTGCTCGATTTGCCGATGCCGGCCCTGCTCGGGCGCCACCAGATCGTCAACGCGGGCACTGCGATTGCGGCAGCGCGCCGGCTGCCCACATCCCTGGGGGTGTCGGATTCAGCGATCGCACGCGGACTGCTCGAGGTCCGGTGGCCAGGTCGCATGCAGCGCCTCGAAGGCGGGCCCTTGCGCGCGCGCCTTGCCGCCGATGCGGAATTGTGGCTCGACGGCGGCCACAACCCCCACGGCGGACGCGCCATCGCCCAGACCGTCGCCGATCTCGAGGACCGCGCGCCCAAGCCCCTCGTCCTGATCGTCGGCATGATGGGTCAGAAGGACGTGGAGGGCTTCCTGTCCCCCTTTCGCGGCTTGGCGCAGCGCGTCATCACCGTGCCAGTGCCAGGCGCCCACGAGCGGCCACACGAACCAGCAGCCCTCGCACAGACCGCGTTGCAACTGGGGTTCACGGTGGAGACCGCCACAGGCGTGCCTGCAGCCCTCGATCGATTGCGCGCCACCGTGACGGGGCCCGTGCGCATTCTCATCTGTGGGTCGCTCTACCTCGCCGGCCACGTTTTGGCTTTGCAGGACGGCGCGCAGATGCAGTCGAACTGAAAACGGCCCCGCCGATACCCGCGAGGCCGTCCACGATCGCGTGCGGTCGGCGAAAGTTCAGCCGCCTGTCGATTGCTTGATCCAGGCTTCGAGCTTGGACTTCTGCACGAGCGCGCCCACCTGCGTGGCGGCGACTTTGCCGTCCTTGAACAGCAGCAACGTCGGCATCGCCTGGATGCGATAGGCCTGGGTGGTCTCGGGGTTCTGATCGACGTCGAGCTTCACGACCTTGATCTTACCCGCCATCTCCTTGGAGACGGCATCGAGCGCGGGCGCCATGGCCTTGCACGGACCACACCATTCGGCAAAGAAATCCACCACGACGGGCTCTTTGGAGCCGAGAACTTCCGTCTTGAAGTTGGCGTCGTTGACCTCAGTCGTCATAAATTCTCACCTCTTCATGGGCGCCGAACCTGGCGCATTCTTCGGGAATCGGTCATCGCAACGTAGGGAGCCCCCCGGCAAGCGTCAAGGACATGGACGCCCTTGGAGACCCTCACGCACCATCCCCCTCCTGGCCGTCGAACAGTCGCGGCACGACCGAATCGAGCAGGTCTGACGGCACGGCCATGATGCGCGACGCTTCGGTCCATAAAAGGGCTGCATGCACCGGCAGCGGCGCGAAAATCCGCCCCACAGCCAATCGGTAGGCCGCCAATTGCAGCAGATAGGCCTCCGGCACGCCGGCCAGCATCGTCGGTGGCGGTCGATTGGTCTTGAAGTCGACGATGAGGACGCGATCGGCGAGCTGGACCAGGCGATCGATCTGGCCCGTGATGCGCAGGCTCGGCCCTGTCGTGCCCGGTGGGGGCGCAATCTCCGCCACAATCGGCACCTCAGCTCGGCTCGTCGGCCCGAAGAGGTCCGCAAAGGCCGGATCGACCAGGACGGCCATGACCTCGGTCACGATCCCGGCGCGAAGGCCCGGCGTCAACTGACTGCCACGCGCCTCGACAAACTGTTGCGCCGCCTGCGGCCACGTCGCCGGATCGAGGTTGGGAAGATGATGCAAGAGCGCGTGCGTGAGGGTTCCGCGCAAAAAGCGATACTCATCGGCGCGGGCCACGGGCGAGGGAGCCGACAATTGGGCGCGACGATCGCGGTCGCGCGGGCGATCGATGGGGTCACCTTCGGCATCGGCATCGAGCGGCGCCAAGCGCGACGGCGCGACGGGAACCAGCCGCGCCGGCTCGACGGGGGCGCGGCGCGTGGCCCAGTCCGGCAGCGGTTCGGGCAGGTGGACGGCGTGACCCGCATCGCGTCTCGCTTCATGTTCGGTCGTTTGAAGCGATGCCATTCGCCGAACAGGCCGCCCCGTCGCATCTTGGGACCTTTCGAGCAACCCCGCGAGACCCTCCTCGATGAGGCGGTACCAACACCCCGAAGTCAGCGCCCTCTTGCCTTCGAAGCCGGCCACGTAGAGCCGATCGCGCGCGCGCGTCATGGCCACATAGAGCAACCTGTGATGCTCCTCGGCGTCACGCCGGCTGGCCTCTTCGCGCGCAGCCTTCACGGCAGCGAGCGTTTTGGAGCCCGACACCGGCCAAACAAATGGGGGCGACAGCGCCGCCGGTCGTTTGGCTTGGGCCAGCGTGAGCAGCGCGCCGGGACGTGTGTTGGCCGCTGGCGTGCACGTGTCCGGCAGAAACACGATCGGTGCTTCCAAGCCCTTGGCGCCATGCACGGTCATGACGCGAACTTCGTTGCGGCCCTGCTCCATGTCGCGCTTGATTTCGCTCTGCGCACTGCCGATCCAGTGAATGAACCCTTGCAGGGAAGGCGGTGCCGTCTCGTCGTAAGTCATGGCGAGGGTCAGGAACTCGTCGATGGCATCGGCCGCTTCCGAGCCCAGACGCGTCAGCAGGCGAAACCGCATGCCGTCATGATCCAGCACCTCGATGTAGAACTCGAAGGGCGGCACGAGGTCCGCGCGATGCCGCCATCGTTTCAGGGTTTCGGCCGCTGGCCTGAAGCGCGGATCGGCATCCGCCGCGCGCAAGACGGCCGACCAGAGTGTGCCCCGCCGACCCGGTGCAATCGCCAGAAGGTCGTCATCGTCGAGCCCGAACAGGGGGCTTTTCAGGACAGTGGCGAGCGCCAAGTCGTCCTCGGGCAGCAAAAGAAATTGCCCGAGCACCACGAGGTCCTGGACCGCCAACTGATCGGCGAGCCGAATGCGATCGGCGCCCGCGACCGGCACGCCCCGCGCTTCGAGAGCCGCGACCATGGCGTCGGCGAACGGACGCCGTTGGCGCACCAGAACGAGAATGTCGCCGGCCCGGATCGGGCGATCCTCCGACGCCAGTTTTTCGCCCGTGTCCAACCAGCGCGCGATCGTGTCGGCAAGGCGTGCGGCAAGGCGGTCTGCGGCGGGTGATGGTGGCGTCGCTACCTCGTGTGACCACGCGTCGGCTTGGGGCCCGTCGTCCGATTTTTCCGTGTCCCAGATCTCGACGAGGCCGGCGACGCCCGGCCGGTTGGAAATATGCTCAACGTTGCCGATCGTTTGCGCGGCAACCGTCACCCCGGGGGTCCGATGGGGATCGGAAAAGACACCGTCGACGGCGGCTAGAACCGCTGACACGGTGCGAAACGACAGCGTCAACCCGATACCGCGCCAGAGCTGGCCGGCCTCGCGCGCGTAGGATTGCAGCGTCGCGCCCATGGTGCCGAAGAGCGCCGGGTCCGCGCCTTGAAAGCCATAGATCGATTGCTTGTGATCGCCCACCGCAAACACCGTGCGGGGTCCAGCGACCGGCTGGCGCGTGCTCGCGCCCGCAAAAAACTCGCGCGCGAGCGACTCGATGAGGGTCCACTGCTCGGGGCTCGTATCCTGCGCCTCGTCGACCAGGATGTGATCGATCCCGCCGTCGAGCTTGTAGAGCACCCAGTCGGTCGCTTCGGCGTTTCCGAGCAGGTGCGCCGTGTGTCGAATCAAGTCATCGAAGTCGAGGGCGGCGCGGCCGCGCTTGAGTTCGCCGTAGCGCTGCGCAATGGCGTCCGCCAGCCGTACGAGCGCCATCGTCGCCTCGATGACGACGAGACCGATGCGCTCGGCTGACAAGCGACAGAATTCGGTCTGCTGATCAAGCAACGTTTGATGCAGCGCTGCGTTGGCGTCAGCGAGCTTCTTGGTCAGCAAAGAACTGCGAAGTTCCCCTTTCTCAGTCTGGAAGTATGCCGCCATAGCCTCGATGCGGCCAGCGCGCGTGGACGCTGCAAGAGCCTCACGCAGCACCCCTGCGTGTTTGACGTCTGTCTTCGTGCCGGTCGCGAGAATCACCTGCGCCTGCTGCAAGAGCGTTGGCGTGCACACCACACCCAACTTCGCTTCGAGACTGTCGCGCGTCGCCACCGGCCCGACGCCCAGCGCGCGGCGCAGGACGGCGTCGAGTATCTCCGGCCCATCGTCATTGCGAATCGCATCCAGCAGATCGGAGCGCCGTAAGGCATGCTGTAGGACCGTATCGAAACTCTCCTCGGCAGCAAATGCGATCATCTGACGATGGGCAAGACCCAGCGGACCGGTCGGATCTTCGACGGCTCGCATGAGGACCGCATCTGTCGCTTGGCGACGCAACCTGCGGCCGGTGTCCTCGTCGAGAATATCGAAGTGCGGCGATACCTGCGCTTCGAGGGGAAAGCGCTGCAGCAAGCGTTCACAGAACGCATGGATCGTCTGCACCTTGAGGCCACCCGGCGCCTCCATGGCCACGGCGAAGAGATCACGCGCGCGCGCCTGCTCCTCAGCAGCCGGCCGTCGACCGAGGAAGGTAGCGAGTTCCACCACGAGGGCGTCGTCATCGAGCGTGACCCACGCGGCCAATCGGACGAGGACACGCGACGACATTTCCGCAGCCGCAGCCTTGGTAAAAGTGAGACACAAGATGCGTTCCGGTGGCGTGCCGTCGAGCAACAATCGCAGCAGGCGCATGACCAGAACGTGGGTCTTGCCGGCGCCCGCATTGGCATACACCCACGCAGACGCAGCCGGATCCGCCGCTGCAATCTGATCCGCTGTGGTGCGCGCCAAAGGAGTGGCGAGGGCGTCTTGATCGAGGTTCGCCACTAGGAGGCCTCCTCGTCGTCGCCGGCGTCGCTGCCCAGCCATTCCTGGACGCGCGC
>JANOKV010000395.1:0-4464 GCA_031419415.1 Hyphomicrobiales bacterium
GCGGGCGAATGGATGCCCGCATGATCGTCGAACCAGCACGCACGCTGACGTCGGCCCGGGTCGACAGGTCCCCGCGTTCTTCAGTCGTCGTAGGTCATCTTGTTGCACGGCGGCGTCACGCGATCGGCGGCAATCGTCGAGATGACTTCCGGGATCGGATGCGAGAAACCTTCCCGCTTCACCACCTTCACCATGAAGCCTTGTTGCACGCCCTGGTGGTCACATTTCCTGATGTGAACCTTTCCCTTGATATTGTCGATCGTGATGTCTTCGAGGGCTGGACGCAGCTTATCGGCTTCGATGCTGCCGGCTTTGGCGATGCCGGCCTCGAACACTTTCTGGCACTGCCACTGCTCACCCTCGAACGTATCGGGGACGAGGCCGTTGTGCTCTTTTTTCCAGAGCTCGACGAATTCCTTGTTGAGCGGATTGTCGATGGTGAAGGCATAACGGGCCGAGCCGACGAGGCCCAAGGCGGCATCGCCGACCGCACGCATGGCTGAAAGCTCGATCTGCTCGGTCAGCATCGTGACCTTTGCGGGCAACTGATACTGCTGCGCTTGCGCGAGGAACGCATTGTTGTCGTCGCCCGCGAGCACGAGAAAGACGCCATCGGCGCCTGACTGACGGATCTTGGTGATGTAGGTGGAATAGTCGCGCGTGCCCGTTGGTGCGAACACCTTGCCGAGGAACTCTTTGCCGATCCGCTTCATCTCGTTTTCGAAAACCTGGATGCTGTTGTGTCCCCAGGCGTAGTCGAGGCCGATCGCGTACATTTTCTGGAGTTTGGACTCCTTGAGGTACAGCGAGACCGCGCGCGTCCCCATGGGCCCGGACGTGTTGGCGCGAAAGAAGTTCGGCACAAAGCTCTCGGCTGTCAGCCGGCCATCGCCGTTATCGGACGAAATGAAGATCGAATTCCACTCGGCGAGCTTGGGAACGATCGCCAGAGCTTCTGATGAGAGTGTAATGCCGGTAAACAGGCGGCAGTCGTGCCGCTCGACCATTTCTTGCGCTTTGCGAACGCAGGTGGCGGGATTGCCAACGGTGTCCTCGATCAGCAGTTCGATTTTCTTGCCGAGCCAGCCGCCCTTTTCATTCTGCACCTTGGCGTAGAGTTCCGCCCCGCGCTTCTGCTGCTGGCCGACCGAGCCCAGGGGACCCGTCAGCGCCAACGGCATGCCGAGCTTGATCGTGCTGCCCGCCTGCGCCTGGGCGCTGGTCCAGATGAACGGCGAAGCGACCGCCGCACCGGTCACTGCAAGCGCGCCGCGACGCGTGTGTGTGCGTTTCATCATGCGTTCTCTCCCTGGCGTGGCGACTTATCATTCGTCGGTCGGTGAGTATTGTCAACGAAACAGAAAGTCGGATTCAACCGTTTTCGGCACGGGTCAATCTCCGCGTGGACGGAGGAGTCTTCTATTGAATGCCGCACGGCGGTCCCCAACGAACGAAGACGCCCAGGTGGGTTATGCCGAACCGCTCGGTCTAATCGGCGGGTTCCTCGATGCCATCGGCGGCGGCGGGTGGGGACTTATGGTCACGTCGACGCTGATAGGGTCAGGCCACGCACCACACACCACGCAGGGTGATCGGCCCGATCAATGCAGCAGACTTTTTTGTTACGGTCGCTGTGGTAACGACATTTTTCATTGAGCTCGGAGTAGCTCATTTTCAGCATATTTCAGTACTGGTTATCGGTGGCCTCGTGGCTGCTGCCGGTCGTGCGAGCGCGGCACGTACCACATGCAGCCTTTGTCGACGGTTGCGTCGTCGAGCGGTACCCACAGACTGACCGAGTCCGCCAACGCGTTGTTGCTCGGCCAATAGGTGTCGTCCTGGTGCCAGCCCACCTGCCTGCCTCTGCGAACGGGCTTGTAGAGGCCCTGAAAGTGGACGAGTTGGATATCGCCCCCGATCCGTAGCTCGATGATGTCAAGGAAGCCAGGGTTTCGGACATGCGCGTCGAACGTGGCGTGCAACAGATGGGCAGTCCGGAGTTGATAGACCCTTTCGTAATCGTCGGAATCATCCACCGCAGCGGCGTTGCCCAGGCTGCCCGCGCTGCTCAGCCGCGGCAAGGTCTCCATGTATGCCAGCCGAAGGTGCTCGACCTGATCGTCGGCAAGGAACCGATAAATTAGGAGATAGCCTTCTTCGTTGAAAAACCGGAGTTCCTCGCTTGTCAGTGACATAGGACGCTCCCTCGCAAAATTTGATGGTCGCAGCGACCTCGCCGCCTCGAAATCATCTGCGATCCGGGGCCGCTTTTCGAACGCGTAACCATGTGGTGCGACAGCGCCTTGGAGAAAAATATCCCTGTCACCCACCCATGGTATCCACAACGGGCCCCACCCAACAAACCGAAACCGGTGAAGCTTTTTCATCTTACGGAAGGTCTATCTCCAGAGACCTGCCGACTTGCTGCGCCGCAGCGCAACGTCGAAGTGGGCCAATAACGGAACAAGTCAAACACGGACGATCAGTGGTGGCGTGCTCTCCTTGCCACGCATGCCGCGTCGTGGAGCGTACGAAATTGCTGCGGCACAACCGATTGAGTGCCAATTTCTGTAAGTAAGGGCAGCTTGCGGAGGGTCATCGAGCGTTCAGCGTCATCGCCCATCATCCACTCGACTCGGTGCAGTTGTGACGGGTTTCGGATGGCGGCCCATCACGAGGCCGGCAACGCGTACCGGGGCCGGCGTTCGAAAGCCGCCAGGATTGCTCGGTAATTCTTGCTACGCCGCAATTCGTACGACGGCGCCATCGGCAAAGATCGCTCGCTACTGGATCTACACCGAGCATCTTGCCTTCCGCTCGCCGTCGTAAGAGGCTGAGCCGGGACGGCGCCCGCGATCTGGATCACGACTTCTGCTGTGCGTCGCGCAGGAATCCTGCTGCAGAAGCGAGTGAACCCACGAACTGAAAGTCAGCAACGCGAGGGCCCGATGACCATTGACCCCAAGAAGGCCAAGCAGATGGCCGACGATTATACGGCGGCCTGGAATTCCGGATCGGCGCAAGCTGTCGCGGAGTTTTACGCCAAGGACGGAGGCATCGTCATCAATCGCGGCGAGCCCTGGCAAGGGCGAGATCGGGTTGCCCAGATGGCGGCTGGCTTTTTCAGCGACGTCCCCGATATCAAGATTGTCTGCGACGGCGTGCGCTGTGCGGGCGATCACGTGGTCTACCTTTGGACGTTCACGGGCACCCATGCCGGGACCAAGCGGCCACTGCGCGTTTCGGGGTGGGAGGAATGGGACCTGGATGCGGACTACAAGGTGAAGGCGTCGCGCGGCTGGTATGACGCGGACGACTACACTCGGCAGACCGGCGGCTGAACGCGAGCCTACCAAAACGTGCTGGATGCCGTCGGGCGAGGCGCTTGGGTAAGCCGCGGGCTGACGCGACAGACGTGATATTCGAGTCGGCGTTGCCCCGTATTCGGTCGGAGCGATGCTTGGAAGCAGTCGATACACGACAGCACACGACAGCAGACACTTGTTGAGGTTCCTCCACTTCGATTTTCAGGAAGGCGCACATGCAAGGCCTGATGCAACGTCAACCGTTGCTGATTTCGAACATCATCAGACATGCTGCCCGTCATCACGGGAAGCGAGAGATCGTGTCCAAACAGATTGATGGGACAATTCATCGAACGACATGGAGCGAAGTAGAGGTGCGGTCCCGGCGGCTTGGGCGGGCTCTTCAGCAGCTCGGCATAGTGCCGGGCGAGCGCGTTGGCTCACTTGCCTGGAACGGCTTTCGGCACCTGGAACTCTTGTATGGAGTGTCGGGCTCCGGCGTGGTCCTGCACACCATCAATCCACGCCTTACGATAGACGACATTACCTACATCGCCAACCACGCTGGCGACGTGGCGATATTCGTGGATTTGAGCTTCGTAAAATTGGTCGAGCAACTTGCGCCGCTTATGGGCTACAAGCTGCGTCACGTCATCATGCTGTGCCCTGCGTCGGAGATGCCGAAGCTGACGTTGCCGGCCAAAGTCGCCTTGCACTGCTACGAGACACTGATCGATGAAGCAGACGGCGACTTCGCTTGGCCGGAGCTCGACGAGAACTCGGGCACCGTCGTTTGCTACACATCGGGGACGACCGGGCGGCCGAAGGGGGTGCTCTACAGCAACCGCTCAGCCGTTCTGCACGCCATGATGGTGATAAGCCCGGACGCCTTCGCCATGAGAGCGACGGATTGTGTGTTGCCTGGTGGACAGATTTTCCATGTCACAGGGTGGGGACTGCCGTACTGCACGGCAATGGTCGGCGCCAAGCTCGTGCTGACAGGCCCCCATCTCGACGGAGCGAGCCTAGCCGAGCTGACCGAGGCAGAGGACGTAACCTTCATGCTCGGCGTGCCGACAATCTGGTTCGGCCTGCTTGACGAGTTCCGCCGGAAAAATTCGCGCCCCCGCACCCTGCAACGCATCTTGGTCGCCGGCTC
>JANOKV010000396.1:0-5284 GCA_031419415.1 Hyphomicrobiales bacterium
GCACACCAGCCGATCCGCGAAGCCCGATGCTTTTCGGTCAATCTTCTGGCGAACGCCCAGCACGATCTCGCCAAGCGTTTTTCCACGAAGAAGGTCGAAGGCGAAGCCCGCTTCGACGCCGCCGATTGGGAAATCCTGACGACCGGCGCGCCCATTCTGAAGAACACCATCGCCAGCCTCGACTGCGAGCTGATCGCCGAACACACGGTCGATACCCACTCGATCTTCATCGGCCGGGTGCAGGATGGTCGCTTCTCCGAAACCGTCGAACCACTGCTCTATTTCCGTGGCGACTTCTGGGATGTCAAAGGTCGCTGAACCCGCAACGGATTTCCATCGAGGCGCGCCCATGTTCGCTTGGTTCTACGACGCTGGACCACATGGCCACTGGGTCTTTCTCATCGTCACGGTCCTGCTCGGTGGGCTTGCCGCATTTGCGACTGGCCGCGCGCTCGCCCAGACGTGGCGGCCGCTGTGGCTCTTGCCGCTGGCGACGGCTCTTCTCACCTGCGCCGTTCGCTTCATTCATTACGCCGTCTTTGCAGAGCTTCTCCTGTCGGCGCAGAACTTCGCGGTCGACATGACCGTGGTCACGGCGGCCGCCCTCGTCGGATACATGCACACCCGCCGCCAGCAGATGGCGCGCCAATATCCGTGGATAGCCACGATGGGACCCCGGATCGAGCCCCCCAAGACCACCGCATGACAGTGCACAGACTTTCCGATAGGACGTGACTTCGCCCAGATTTGAGGGAATCATGCCGACTGGACTGAGGCGAACGCTTTCGCCGCTTTTCCTCGCGTGAACGTCGCGCAACACAGATTACGGAGAACCCGATGAAATACCCGATGTGGTCGAGTCTTGCCGTCGTGGCAGGCCTCGCGTTGGCCCCTGCGGCCAATGCACAGATCAAGATTGGTGTGGCCGGCCCGATGACGGGGCCCAACGCTGCGTTCGGAGCCCAGCTCAAGAACGGCGCGGAAATCGCTGCTGCCGACATCAATGCCAAGGGCGGCATCAACGGCCAGAAAATCGAACTCGTCTTCGGCGACGACGTTTCCGATCCCAAGCAGGGCGTCTCCGTCGCAAACAAGTTTGTCGGTGATGGCGTCAAGTTCGTGATCGGCCACTTCAACTCGGGCGTCACCATCCCGGCATCGACCGTCTATGCCGAGAATGGCATCTTGATGATCACGCCGTCTGCCACCAACCCGCAAGTCACCGAGCGCGGCATGTGGAATACGTTCCGCACCTGCGGTCGCGACGACCAGCAGGGTGAAGTCGCCGGCAAGTACATTTCCGAGGCCTACAAGGGCAAGAAGATCGCCATCGTCCACGATAAGACGACCTATGGCAAAGGTCTGGCGGACGAGACTAAAAAGAGCATGAACAAGCTCGGCGTCACCGAAGTTCTCTATGATGGCGTCAACACGGGCGAGAAGGATTTCTCGGCCCTGGTGTCCAAGATCAAGCAAGCTGGCGCCGACCTTGTCTATTGGGGCGGTCTGCATACGGAAGGTGGCTTGATCGTGCGCCAGATGCGCGGCCAAGGCGTCAACGCACCCCTCATGTCAGGTGATGGCATCGCCGACAACGAGTTCGCCGCCATCGGCGGTCCGGGCTCGGAAGGCACGCTGATGACCTTCCCACCCGATCCGCGCAAGCGCCCGGAGGCCGCTGACATCGTCAAGAAGTTCGAGGCCATCAAGTTCGATCCGCAGGCCTACACGCTCTACACCTACGCCGCGCTGCAGGTGGTCGCCGACGCCGCCAACGCCGAAAAGTCGCTCGACCCCAAGAAGGTGGCGGAAGGCATTCGCGGCAAAACTTTCAAAACCGCGGTCGGTGACCTCGGCTACGACAAGAAAGGCGACATCACGCGCGCGGATTACGTGATCTATACGTGGAAAAAAGTGGGTGATAAAATCACCTACGTGCAGAACTGAACAGCGCTGAAGTGCCCATTAAATAGAAATAACGCCACTTAATCAATGGAGTGGAGCTGCTCGGCTCCACTCTTTTTCGCATCTGGACTTATCCTTGCATTTAACCAGCATCAGACGGATTCTCGACAGCCCGCGCGTTTTCCTCACGTATTAGGCGTATATTGGCCTGTGAGGGACGAACAGGATCGGCCCGCAATGTTCCGCCGCAGGTTAAGAGGCCTCCCAATGAAGCGACTGCTCCTGCTGGCGATCCTGACGATCGCGGGAATTGCCACGGCGCTCTGGGCGCATCCTCCGCTCCAAGAGGTCGTCGGGCTGTGGCAGTCCCCTGCGGTCCAGAAAAGTGCGGGCGGGCCCGCTCCGGCAGGAGCGCCTAAGGACAAAGGTAAACGCCAAGCCCCGCCGCCGCCCGTGACAGTGGCGACTGTCGTGCTGGCCGACATGCCCGTCATTCTCGCAGCTCCAGGCTCTGTCGAGTCGGGCTCCACCGTTGCCGTCAAACCTCGCGTCGACGGCCAAATCGCGGAAGTCTTGTTCAAGGAAGGTGACCTCGTCGAGCGCGGACAACCGCTATTTCGTCTCGATGACCGATTGGTGAGGGCGCAAATTGCGCAGGTCGACGCCAACATCAAACGCGACGAGGCCCAACTCGCCGACGCCGAGGCCACCTATGAGCGGCGCGCGCAGTTGATGCAGAAGCAAATCGTCAGCGAAGCGGCCATGGAAACCGCGAAGGCCGCCGTCGGCACGCTCAAAGCGTCCATTGCCGCCAGTCGCGCAGCCCTCGAGGCCCAGCGCACCCAACTGGATTACCTCAGCATTCCGGCTCCGATCCGTGGCCGCACCGGCAGCACCAATTTCAAGCCCGGCGCCAATGTGCGCGCCGCCGACGCCGCTCCGCTCGTCACCATCAACCAGACCCAACCCGTATCGGTCACCTTCTCGGTGCCGCAGACCAACATCGTCGCCCTGCGTCGCGCCTTGTCGAACAAGGCCGTCGGCCTGATCACCATTCCGGGTCCTCAACCTGTCGTGCGCGAAGGCGTCATCGATTTCATCGACAATCAAGTGGATCGGCAAACCGGCACGATTTCGGCCAAGATCGAAGCGCCCAACCAGGACGAATTGCTCTGGCCGGGCCTTGCCGTCGAGGTGGCCCTGACCGTCGAGGTCATTCGCGATACGCCATCGGTGCCCGTCAGCGCCGTCCTTCCGGCCCAGCAGGGGATGATCGTCTGGATCGTCGGCGCGGACTCGAAAGTGATGCCGCGTCCCGTCACGCTCGCCCGCATCGTCGGGCAGGTCGCCTATGTGAGCGAAGGTCTGAAAGCCGGCGAGAGAGTGGTCACGGACGGCCAGGGCCGCATCACCGGCGGTATGACGGTCTCGGTGCAGGACCCCAATGCCACGCCCAAGGGTGGCAAAGACGGTGAACGTCGCCCCGACGAGCGCAAGAGAGGCACCTGACGGCCATGAACATCTCCGAGCTCTGCATTCGCCGGCCCGTCATGACGCTGTTGATCATGGCGTCGATCGCTCTGGCTGGCCTCTTCGGCTACCGGCAACTTCCCATCGCCGCCATTCCGCGCATCGACGTGCCCACGATCGAGGTCACGGCCCTGTACCCCGGCGCCAGCCCCGACACGATGGCCGTATCCGTCGCTGCGCCCCTCGAGCGCCAGTTCGCCACGATCGCGGGGGTCACCAACATCACCTCGTCGTCGACCGAAGGCTCGACCCGCATCAATTTGGAATTCACGCTCGAACGCAGCATCGACGCTGCCGCCCTCGACGTGCAGTCGGCGATCTCCGTGGCCGCCAGCCGGCTGCCGAGCGATCTTCCCGCGCCTCCCAGCTTCCGCAAGGTCAACCCAGCGGACTCCCCGATCATCTTCCTCGCGCTCACGTCCGCGACCGCCCCGTCGCAGGAAATCAACGAATTCGCCGAAAAGTCGATGAGCCCGCGCCTATCGACCTTGCCCGGCGTCGCCCAGGTCAACATCAACGGCGCGCAAAAACGCGCGGTGCGCATCCGCTACGATATCGACGCGCTCACTCAGCGTGGGATCGCCGTCGACGAATTGCGTCAGGCGATTACCCAACTCTCCAGCATCAGTCCAGTCGGCAGCATCCGCACCGCGCGCCAGATCTACATTCTGGAAACCAATTCCGCCGAGCCGACGGCGGCTTTCTTCAAACCCGTGGTCATTGCCTGGCGCAACGGCGCGCCGGTTCGGCTGCAAGACGTCGCCAAGGTCGAGGACTCCGTCGAAAACGAGGAGGCGCGCGCCGAGTTCAACGGAGTGCGCTCGATCATCGTCTCGATCCAGCGCCAACCCGATGCCAACACGGTCAAAGTCACGGACGCGGTAAAAAACCTGTTGCCGCAGTTCCGTCAGGAGCTGCCGCCGACGATCGATCTCGCTGTGCTCTCCGACCGCTCGGAATCGATCCGCGCGTCGGTGCATGATGTCCAGTTGACGCTGTTGGGCACCTCGGCGCTGGTCGTTCTCGTCATTCTCGCGTTTTTGCGCACGTGGAATGCCACCATCATTCCAGCCCTCGCCCTGCCGCTATCGATTGTCGGCACGTTCGCGGGCATGGCCTATTTCGGCTTCTCCCTCGACAACGTCACGCTGTTGGCGCTGACGCTGGCTCTGGGCTTCGTCGTCGACGACGCCATCGTCGTGCTCGAAAACATCGTGCGCCACACCGAAAAGGGCATGAGCCCCTTCGAGGCCGCAATCAAAGGCTCGCGCGAAATCGGCTTCACAGTGCTGTCGATCACCGTCTCGCTCGTCGCCGTGTTCATTCCCATCCTGTTGATGGGCGGCGTGGTCGGGCGCTTCTTCAACTCGTTCGCCGTCACGATGAGCATTGCGATCCTGCTTTCGGGCCTCATATCACTGACGCTCACGCCGATGCTGTGCGCCCGCATGCTGAAAGCCGGCGGCCACAACGCGTCCAAACCCAATGCCCTCTCGCGCGCCTTCGAGGCCGGCTACAACGCCATGGCCACCGGCTATCGGGTCTCGCTCGACTGGTCGCTCCGGCAGCCCGCCTTGATGCTGCTGCTGACCTTGGGCACGATCGTGGCCACCGTCTGGGCCTTCGGTGCCGTGAAGAAGGGCTTCCTGCCCGTCGAGGATACCAGCATCATTCTCGTGCGCACGGAGGCTGCCCCCGACATCTCGTTCCAGGCCATGCTCGAGCGCCAGCGTCTGGTCGCCGATGCCGTGCGCAACGATCCCGACGTGGTCTACGTCAACTCGAACGTCGCCGCCGGCGGCTTCAATCCGACGCTCAGCCGCGGCACCATCTTCGTGCAGCTCAAACC
>JANOKV010000397.1:0-7876 GCA_031419415.1 Hyphomicrobiales bacterium
ATCCGGCTCGAGTTCGCGCCGGGAACCGAGACCGCGTGCCCCTGCTTTGCGGGCCGCCTCATCCGTGGCATCACCAATGGATCGTCTCCCGCGTGGATGCAGCGGCGTCTCGAAGCCGTGGGCCAGCGGCCGATCAATGCCGTCGTCGACGTGACCAACTACGTGTCGATCGATCGCGGACGCCCGCTGCACGTCTACGATGCCGATAAGCTCGTCGGCGCCATCCGCGCGCGGCTGTCGAAAGCCGGCGAGACGTTCCTGGGCCTCGACGGCAAGACCTATACGACTGATGACGCGATGTGTGTCATTGCCGACGAGGTCGCGGTGTTGGGCTTTGGCGGCATTCTGGGTGGCGAAACCTCCAGCACCACCCACGAAACGCGCAATATCCTCATTGAAAGCGCCTATTTCGACCCGTTGCGCACGGCCGCCACCGGTCGCAAAGCCGGCGTGCAGACGGATGCGCGCTACCGTTTCGAGCGCGGCATCGATCCAGCGTTCATCGAGCCTGGCCTCGATTTGGCGACCCGACTGATGCTCGATGTGGCGGGCGGCACGCCCTCGAAGCGCAAAACCGCCGGCACACCGCCGATTGCGCCGTTGACGGTGGAATTCGCTTTCGATCGCGTCGAGAAGCTCATGGGGTTGAAGCTCGACGACGGCCAGATCCGTCAAACACTCGAGGCGCTGGGCTTTGCCATTGCCGGGACGGGACCCAAGTATGCCGTGACGGCGCCGACCTGGCGTCCCGACGTGCACGGGGCCGCCGATCTCGTCGAGGAAGTCGCGCGCATTGCGGGGCTCGAAAGCATCGCGTCGGTGCCGCTACCCCGGCTCGACACGGGCGTGACGCGGGCCACGCTTACGGAAAATCAGCGCCGTGTGCGTCGCGCGCGGCGGACACTGGCCGCACGCGGTATGGTCGAGGCGATCACCTGGTCGTTCATCAGCGCCGACGAGGCGAGGCTGTTTGGCGGGGGTGCCGAGGCACTGGAACTCGCCAACCCGATCTCTTCGGAAATGACCACCATGCGGCCGAGCTTGTTGCCCGGCTTGTTGGCAGCTGTCGGGCGCAATCGCAATCGTGGTTTTGGCGATGCGGCGCTCTTCGAGGTGGGACAAAGCTATCGCGGCGACCGACCTGACGATCAAATCGTCTCGGCGGCGGGTGTGCGCGTCGGAACGGCCGGTCTCGCGGGAAGCGGACGTCATTGGGACGGAGCGGCGCTGGCCGTCGACGTTTATCAATCCAAGGCCGATGCCATCGCACTGCTGGCAGCCTTGGGTTTTGATGCGGCCAAAGCGCAGCTCACGCAGGATGCGCCGTCCTGGTTTCATCCGGGCCGGTCGGCGACGCTTCGGCTCGGCCCCAAGGTGATCCTCGGCCATTTCGGTGAACTCAACCCGGCCATTCTGAAACACCTCGACCTAGCCGGGCCTACGGTCGGCTTCGAGATTTTCCTGGCCAATCTGCCAGCAGAAAAGCGCAAGACCCGGGCTCGCCCCGCCTTCGCCGCCGCCGACCTCTTGCCCGTCACGCGCGACTTTGCCTTCGTGCTCGATCAGGGCGTGGCGGCCGGCGAGGTGGTGAAAGCCGCGCAAGGCGTCGACAAAGCGCTGATTGCCGGAGTCAAAGTCTTCGACGTGTTCGAAGGCGGCAATATCGGGGCCGGCAAGAAGTCGCTCGCCATCGAGGTGACGCTGGCGCCCAAAAGCCAAACGCTGACTGATGAAGAGATCGATGCGGTCGGCAAGAAAGTTGTCGCTGCCGTCAGCAAAGCGACCGGTGGCGAGATCCGGGGCTGAGTTGCCCCGCTCGCGCCGCCGCGATCGATCGGCCTTTATTTCCGCGCAGCCCTCAGGGCAACGCGCTGGGCTTCGGCCAAGATACGTTCCGCACGCACCACGATTGGGATGTCGATCATCTTGCCGTCGAGCTGGATCGAGGCGCGGCCCTCGCTCTTGGCCTGTTCGTAGATGGCAATGACGCGATGCGCCCAGGTAATCTCCTCGGGCTTGGCGCCGAATTCCTCGTTGAGGATCTTCACGTGATTGGGGTGGATGCAGGCTGACCCCCGGAAACCATAGCGGCGCGCGAGGCGGGCCGACGCGCGATAACCCTCGAGGTCGGCGAAATCGGCCACTGACCCGACGATTCCCATCGGCATCACGCCGGCGGCGACTGCCGCAATGGCGAGCCGCTGCTTGGGATAGCTCAGCGTATCGGTGGCGGGCGGCATGCCCATTTCCATGGCGAAGTCCTCAGACCCCAAACTCAGGCCGACGAGCCGCGGGCTCGAATAGGCGATTTCTTCGACGCGCGCGAAAGCGGCCGGCGTCTCGACGAGCGCCATGAATTTGGTGTGACCGACCGTCATGCCCTTTTCGCGCTCGACGGTTTCGACGAGTTCTTCGAGCAGCCGCATATGTCCGGCGCAGTCGATCTTGGGCAGTATCAGCGCGCAGATGGCGGGCGAGACGGCGGCTTCGATATCGCGCACCGCCAGTTCGAGCGGTCGATTGATGCGCACGACCACATCGGCGCCGCTCTTGGCGACCTTCGGCGCGGCTGCCGCGATGAGCGTGCGCGCTGTTGCTTTTTCGGCGGGCGGAACGCTGTCCTCGAGGTCCAGGATCACCGCGTCGGAGCCACGCGCATGCGCGCCCTCGACGAATTTTGGCACATTGACGGGCACGAACAGCATAGACCGCCACACCGGCAGGTCGCGCGCAGAATTCGTCACAGGGCAGGCTCCATCGATCGTGAGGACTGAAGCGCCGACAATGCTCTGGCCGTCGCCCACTGTCGAGCCTGCGGTCGTCGATCCGGCAAACCTCTACATCTGTAGATGATGCTGACCTGATTCCAACGACGCGACGACATTCGCATCGTCGAGGGCGTTCGATGGGGGCGATATTTTCTCCAAAAATTTGAATTTTCCTTCTTGGGTCAACGCGTTAAACGAACACCGCGTCGCCTTGATCCGCACACACGGCAGCCTTGCTTCCTCCCCGTGTTCGCCATCCGTGTCTGACATGTTCGGCACGAAGGAGAACATGCCATGCGCACGGCACGTTTGATTGGTCATGTGGTCCGCACGGCTGCGGGCGCCGTCGTCGGGGGAGCTTTGGCCGCCCTGCTGGCCGTCGCACTGCCGGGCTCGGTGCTTCAGCGCGCATCGACAACGGTGGCGAGCGGCGCGCTCCACGGGTCCGCGCGCGTCAAAGATGGCGACACGATTGTCATTGTAGGCACGACGGTTCGCCTCGAGGGCATCGACGCGCCAGAGTCCGCCCAATCTTGCCGGACGGCCGACGGTGGACCATGGCCCTGCGGACACGAAGCGACACGGGCGTTGGCCGATTTGATCGGAGCCGACGACGTCGCCTGTGAGCATCGCGGGCTCGACAAGTATGGTCGAATGCTCGGCGTTTGCTTTGCCGGCGGCCGCGACCTCAACGCGGAGATGGTCCGTCGCGGCTGGGCATGGGCCTTCGTGCGCTATTCCCAGGCCTATCGTGGTCTCGAAGCCGCAGCCAGAGCGGCGCGCGTCGGCATCTGGCAGGGTGACGCACAGCCGCCGTGGGATTTTAGGGCCAGTCGGGCTGCACCCCCGACCCAACCCCTCGCGCTCACCCAGCCCTTACACGCCGGGCCTGCTGCCGTGAATGGGTGCACGATCAAAGGCAACGTGACGGCGGGTGGCCTCATCTACCACACGCCGTCCAGTCCTTGGTATCAGAAGGTCAGTATGGGGGGCGCCACCGGAAAACGTTGGTTTTGCAGTGAATCCGAGGCGGTTGCCGCCGGCTGGCGCGCTGCCATCGTCAGATGAAAGCGAACACGCTCACTGCGTTTTGACTTTGCCCCACAACGCTTCGATGCGCGCGTCCCGGCCACAGCGATAGCGGTAGTAAGAATACTGCACCGGGTTCTTCTTGTAATAATCCTGGTGATACTCTTCGGCGGGTGTGAACGGGCCCGCAGCCCGAATGGTGGTGGCGATCACACCCTTGGGGCCATTCTGGACCAGAGCCTGCTTGGACGCCTCGGCCAGTTTCAACTGCTCGTCGCCGTGTGCGAAAATGGCGGTGGCGTAGATCTCGCCGCGATCGCAGAACTGGCCGCCCGCGTCATAGGGATCGACGGTGCGCCAAAATACGTCGAGCAACTTCTGATACGAGACCTTGGCCGGATCGAAAACAATCTGGACGACTTCCAGGTGGCCCGTCCCACCTCCGGTGACTTGCTTGTAGCTCGGATTGGGTGTGGACCCTCCCATGAACCCCGACGTGGTCGACACAACGCCGTCGATCTTGTCGAAATCGGATTCGACGCACCAAAAGCAACCGCCAGCAATTGTCGCGATCGCCTGCCCCTCGGCGGGTTTGGGGGCGGCAACCTGGGCAAACGCGGCCCCTGTAAACAGAGCACATAGCGCGGCGAACGTCGCAATGAAGCGATGCATGAGCGTCTCCTACGGGCAGATCACGGACGGACAAATCACGGACGGGCCGCGATGAGCGGCCTCGAGCCTCATGGTTTTGCGGGCTTGTCGTCTTTTTCGTCCTGGGGCACGAACTTCATGGCGACGCCGTTCATGCAGTAGCGCAAGCCGGTCGGCTTGGGTCCATCGTCGAAAACGTGGCCCAAGTGCCCCCCGCACGTTGCGCAATGGACTTCGGTGCGGACCATGAAGAAGCCGCGATCGACAGTTGTCGCGATGGCATTGTCGATTGGTTTCCAGAAGCTCGGCCAGCCCGTACGGCTGTCGAATTTCGTGTCGGAGGTGAAAAGTTCCGTGCCGCAGCCTGCACAGTCGTAGCGGCCAGCGGTGTAAATTTTGTCGAGCGGGCTCGTAAAGGCGCGTTCGGTGCCATGATCGCGCAGCACGTAGTACTGCTCCTTGGTCAGGACTTTCTTCCACTCCTCGGGCGTTTTCGTCACGTGGAATTTTCCTTTCGCGGGCTCGCTGGCCTCGGCTGCCGGCCGGCCGGCAAGCCATGTGGCGCCGACGGCCAGACCCAATAAACCGAAATGTCGTCGTGTGGTCGTCATTCTGGCAGCACCCCTTGGCTGGGCGTTCACTAAGATTGGGGATTGTCCCGCATTCGGCAAGTGTCGTGTGAGCGCGACAGTGACGAAACCCTAGCGGCGTCCGCCCCTCTCGCCCAATCACTCCTGGTCACGTTTCGTCGATGTGACGCGATCGGGGATAGACACGCGCAATTCGGCTGCTTCCACCGGCGTCGATGCCATTCAGGGCCGAGTGCCCTGCCGCCTGGGCGCGCCCGATTTCCTCGCGGCCCCACGCCAATCCATCCCGCATCAACTGACCATGACGCTCCCAGTCGAGGATGCTCATATCCTCGGGGAGCGGCGGGACGAGCAGGAGATCGTCCGGTTTCAGGTGGCGCTCGAAATCCTGACGGTTGGCCATCAGGCTGCGCAACAACACCGCACCCAGGCTGGGCGCGGCCGGCAACGGCTTGCGTCCAAACGGCGTCAGGAAGCGCCGCAACATCTCGCCGCGTGACGGTAACGAGGCGTAATCGACGGCAAAACGCTCGAGCTGGGGCACCTCGAAGGCGATGACGACGTTGGGGCCGGTTTTGAGTTCGTGCATCGCCTGCACGGGCACGTTGTCGAGGAGGCAGCCATCGACGAGCATCTGGCCGTCGTCGGTATAAAACGGCGGCAGCAGCGCCGGGATCGACCCCGAGGCGCGAATGGCGTTCCACAGGTCGCCGCTGCGGTGGTGATGCAGCGAATAGCGCGACAGGTTGGTCGATACCGCGAAGAACGGGATCCAGAGGTCTTCGATGTCGATGCCGCTGAAATAGCGCCCGAGCAGGCGGTCGAAATGGGTGTGGTCGAGGATGCTGTAGCGCGGCAGTGTCCAGCGGCGCATGGCGCGACCGGTCACGAACACCTCGTGGGTCGCCGCGTCGACGTCAGCGGGCGGCACGCCCATAGCGAAGGCCGCGGCCATGAAGCTGCCGCCTGATGTTCCCCCCATGATGTCGAAGGACGCGCCAGCCTCGACCAAAGCTTGATAGATGCCCACGTGCGCGGCGCAAAAGGCCCCACCCCCGCAGGTGACGAGCCCCAACGCACGGCCGGTGATGAAGCGCACGAGGCGCTCGACATCGCAGGCATCGCCGAGCGCAACATGATGGTGCATCCGGATACGGCGTTCGGTGAGCCAGAAGCGCGTACCGATCGGCGCCCGCCGGCGCTGATGCAGCAGGATCAAGCGCTGCGCGCCCGGCCCCAGCAGGCGAGAGGCGAATTGCTCGAGTTCATTTTCCGGCACTGCGGCGCGGGTCACGGGATCGGCGCTGCCGACCCGCAACACCACGTCCGCTTGGCGGATCGCTTTTTCCGACCATGTGGTCTGCCGCGCGTCGGCGATGTAGAGCACCGTATCGTTGGCGCTCTCGAGCGCATTGAGGGCTTGCGTCATCGCCCCACTCGACACATCGGTGTTGCGTCCGAACAGCTCGCCGAGATTTTCGGAACGCACGACGAGCGTGCGGCCCTGCGCGGCGAATGCCGACTGAATGAGTTTCACGAACGCTTCTGGTACGACGCCAGAACCGGCGGGAATAATCGTGATGGTGCGCGGCACCGGTTCACGAGGATCGCGACTGCCAGCCGTCTGATCGGCGAGGCGATTGGCGAGCGTCGCCGTCAGCGTGCTCCAGATATGGGGCACACGCTGGCACAGAAGTTCGAACTCCGGTCGTCCTAGTCTCAGCACCAGGCTGTCGCGCACGGCGCGCACCGTGGCGGTGCGCATACCACCGGCGAGGAACGCGATCTCGCCGATCGGCATCCCAGGCCCGATCTCCGCCACCGGGGCCGCGCGCCCCTCGACCCGAACTTCGAAGCGGCCGGAGACGACGATGTAGAGGGCATCGGCCGGCTCGCCTTGGCGCACGAGCACTTCGCCCCGCGCCAGCGGGAGCTTTTCGAGCTCGGCCTGCATGGCGGCCTGTTCGTCGGGCGAAAGGTCCCGAAAAATGCCGACGCCGGCGAGACTCTGGTCGGTGCTGCGGTCGGACATGGACGGGATCAGGTCAACGCTCTCTGCCGGTACGACCCAAGAATCGGTCGCAGGCCCGCATGAAAGCAGGCCACCAGCGCGGTGGCGAGAGGTATTCGCGGACATGATGAGCGAAAGGCGATAGGCGGGTCATCCAATCGCCGTCGATCAGTTGAGCGTGCGCTTTTCTGGCCGCGCGGCAATCGCTGGTGGTCCCACTCGCTCGTCGTAGAGGTCGAGGATATCGGCAACGCGATCGAGGCGTTCACGGTCATCATCCGACAAGCGTTGTAGCGCGACGACCTGTTCCTTCGTTCGCGCGAGGGTGATCTGGTCGGCTTTGGACAGCACACCTTCCCCATCCTGGGGCTCGAGCTGGGCGATGACATTCTCGAGGATTTGCTGGTAAGGGCCGCTCGGCGATAGAATAAGGAGCGGCATCAAATGCACGAGTTCGTCGGCGACGGTTTCCAGCACCTGCAGAGTGAGGCTGTCAGCGTCGTGGCGCGCGCGCAGGTGTTCGCAGGCGCTGCGGACGCTCTTGCGGCAGTCCTCGACCGCATGGGCGACGAGTTCGCCCAACCGCGGCGCGCGTCGGCTCAACCGTTCGATTGCCGTTTTGGGGCGAGAGGTTTCGCCGAGCCGCAACGCGACGGCAACGTCGCGGGCGCTCCAGGACGGCAGACCACCCAGGCTCGTCAGTTCGTCACGCATCTCGTTGCGCAGGCGCGATTCGAACTCCCCGCCGCGTGCGGCTTCGATCGCTCGGTTGCGGGGAAATTCTGGCGCGGAAAGCCTCAGGCGCTCGGGCGCAATGGTCTCGATCC
>JANOKV010000398.1:0-12288 GCA_031419415.1 Hyphomicrobiales bacterium
GGGATACTGGCCATCACCTCGTGCAGATCGTCCTGCAAGGCATCGCGCAACATCGACAGGGTTGCGTCATCGAAAATGGGTTCAGACCAATTATGCTCGATCACCACGTCGTTTCCCTCAAAGTCAGGAGCAGTGGAGAGGATGTCTCCAGGCCAATACGGGGAGCTTTACCATTCAGGTGCTAAAGTGACTTTTCGGGGTGAAGCACAAAATAATTCAAATTCAACCGAAAATTGGATCTACCGTCGAGCTTCCATTCAACTCGGAACAGCGTTTCCGCCCCGCTCCCCCCTCAATGAAAATCCCGCGACTTCGGCATGATCCGTGCGTCGCGCGGATGCTGGCGGGGCGATTGTGGGGCGACCAAACGGGTGCGTTCGCTCGAGCGCGCCGATCCCGGTTCGGGGCGCAGCACTTCGTCGGCGCGGGCGAGCGGGATCGGCATCGGCGCGGCGTCGGCGTCGGCGAGGGTGGCGAGGAGGTCGCTCGCGTCTTCGAGGTTCCCCGAGACGACGTGCACGATGTCCTCGTGGCGCTGAATGCGGCCGGCAATGAGAATGAGGCGCGCGCCCATGACGACGCGGCGGAAGCGCTCGAGCGTTTTGGGCCACACGACGACGTTGGCGATCCCCGTCTCGTCCTCGAGCGTCATGAAGACGACGCCCTTGGCCGAGCCCGGACGCTGGCGCACGAGCACGACGCCGGCGATCCTCACGCGCGCGCCATTGCCCAGACCGTGCAGCGACGCGCACGTGGCGACGCGCTTGGCGTCGAAGTGGGCGCGCAGAAAACTCATGGGATGGGCTTTGAGCGACAGCCGCAGCGTCTGGTAATCGGCGACGACATGTTCGCTGGCGGGCATGGCGGGCAGCGCGATGGCGGGCTCGACGCCGATTTCGGGCGCGCCTCCCCATTCAAACAGCGGCAAGGGCGGCAGCGACGCCAAACCCTTCACGGCCCACAACGCCTGACGCCGATCGAGATCCTGAGAGCGGAAGGCATCCGCCGCCGCCAACCGTTCGAGCGTGGCTGGCCCCAACCCCGCCAGCCGCACGAGATCGCCCGGCTCGCGAAAGGGCAGGGCCTGTCCACTATCGCTGCGCGCGCGCACGAGACGCCGGCCTTCCGCCGCGCCCAGACCCTCGATTTGCCGCAGACCCAGGCGCAATAGGGGCTTTCCACCCTCGCTCCCCTCCAACGTCGCATCCCAGTCGGAATGATTGACGTCCACGTCGCCTACGCCGACGCCGTGCTCGCGCGCATCGCGTACGATCTGGGCCGGCGCATAAAAGCCCATCGGTTGCGAGTTGAGCAGCGCGCAGGCGAAAGCCGCAGGGTAATGGCACTTGATCCACGCCGAGACGTAGACCAGCAGCGCGAAACTGGCCGCGTGGCTTTCGGGAAAGCCGTACTCGCCAAACCCCTTGATCTGGTTGAAGCAGCGCGCTGCAAACTCCGGATCGTAGCCGCGCGCCACCATGCGGCCGATCATCTTCTCTTCGAGTTGGCCGATGGTGCCGCGCCGCCGGAACGTCGCCATCGCTTTGCGCAGCTCGTTCACCTCGGCATCGGAAAACTTCGCCGCCTCCATGGCAATGCGCATCGCCTGCTCTTGAAACAGCGGCACGCCTTTGGTTTTCGACAGGATGCGATGCAGCTCGTCCGGATCGCCGTGAGCGGGATCGGGTGCGGGATAGGTCTCCGCTTCCAGCCCCGAGCGACGGCGCAAATAAGGATGCACCATGTCGCCTTGGATCGGCCCCGGCCGCACGATCGCCACCTCGATGACGAGGTCGTAGAACACGCGCGGCCGCAAGCGCGGTAGCATGTTCATCTGCGCCCGGCTCTCGACCTGGAACACGCCGATCGAGTCGGCTCGACAGAGCATATCGTAGACCACGGGATCGTCGCGCGGCACGGTGGCGAGCGTCAGCCTGCGGCCGTGGTGAGTGGCGATCAGATCGAGCGCTTTGCGAATGCAGGTGAGCATACCCAGCGCCAGCACGTCGACTTTCATCAGGCCGAGTGCTGACAAATCATCTTTGTCCCATTCGATGAAGGTGCGGTCGGCCATCGCCGCATTGCCGACGGGCACGACCTCGATGAGAGGCCCGCGCGTCAGCACGAAACCGCCGACGTGTTGCGACAGATGGCGCGGAAACCCGATCAACTCGTCGGCCAACTCGAGCACGGTGGCGAGCAGCGGATCGCTGGGATCGAGGCCCGCTTCGCGCACGTGCCGCTCGGGCAGCGTGCCGCCCGCATGCGACCCCCACACCATGCCGGCCAGCGCCGCGACCGTGTCCTCGCTCAGCCCCATCACCTTGCCGACGTCGCGCACCGCCGATCGCGCGCGATAGGAAATGACGGTCGCAGCGATGCCAGCGCGGTCGCGGCCATAGCGCTGATAGATGTACTGGATCACCTCCTCGCGCCGCTCGTGCTCGAAATCGACGTCGATGTCGGGTGGCTCGCGGCGTTCTGCGGAGATGAAGCGCTCGAACAGCAGATCGACTTCGGTCGGATCGACGCTGGTGATCCCTAAGCAATAGCACACGACCGAGTTGGCGGCCGAGCCGCGCCCTTGCGCCAAGATCGCCCGCCCGTGAGCGAAAGCGACGATGTCGTAGACGGTCAGAAAATAAGGCGCGTAGGAGAGTTGCGCGATGAGCGCCAGTTCGCGTTCGAGCGTTTGCAGAACCTTTGCCGGCACGCCCTCGGGGAAACGTTTGCGCGCTCCGGCTCGCGAAATATCCTCGAGATGGCCCTGAGGTGTTTTGCCGGCCGGCGTCGGCTCCTCGGGATATTCGTAGACGAGTTCGTCGAGGCTAAAGCGGCAGGCGTCGACGATTTCGAGCGTTCGCAGCAGCGCCTTTTCGTGGCCCTTGAACAGTCGCGCCATGTCCGCAGGCGATCGAAGATGGCGCTCGGCATTGGCGGCGAGCCGCGCCCCGGCTTCGGCGATTGTAACGCCTGCGCGCACGCACACGAGCACGTCTTGCAGGGGCCGGCGGTGCGGGGCGTGATAGAGCACATCGCCCGTGGCGACGATCGGCGTGCCGGCGCGCGTGCCGATTTCGTCGAGTGCTGCGATACGCGTGCGGTCGTCGCCTCGGTAAGCGTGGGCCGCTGCGAGATAGAGGGTTGCCGCTGGATGCAGCGCGACCCGCAGACGGCGCAGCTCCGCCTCGAGCGGGTCCTGATTGTGCACCGCCGCGCGCCAGCACCACGCCTCCGACGGCAGGGCGATGAAGCTCTGGCCCTGTGCATGCGCCGCAACATCGGCGAGGCGCAAGCTGCACTGGCCTTTCTCGGCACGACCCTGCCCCAACGACAACAGACGGCACAGCCGGCCATAGGCGACACGATCACGCGGAAAACACAGCAGGCTCGGCGCATCCTCGAGATCGAGACGCGCGCCGACCACCAACCGCACGCCCACCGATTTCGCCGCCGTGTGCGCGCGCACCACCCCCGCCAACGTGTTGCGATCGGCCACGGCCAGCGCCGCGAGTCCGAGCGCCTTTGCCTGCGCCACGAGTTCGTGCGGGTGCGACGCGCCCTGCAGGAACGAAAAATTGCTGGCGACCTGCAGCTCGGCATAGGCGGGTGCGGGCGAACGGTCGCCCTGTCGATGCGCGAAGGCCGGGCTCATGCGAAGAGCCCGTGCAGGAACCAGCGCGGCGGCTCGGTATCGTCCTGGCCGAAAAGACCGTCGCGAAACACCCAGAAGCCCGCGCCTGTCTCGTCTTCCAGCCGGTAGTAATCGCGTGTGCGGGGGCGTTTTTCCGGGGCCAGAGCACAGGCGCGCCACCACTCGGACGCGATGCGCTCGGGCCCTTCCGCGCGCACGATCCGGCGGCGCACCCGGCGCCAGCGCAGATGCAGCGGTGCCCCTTCCGGCACTTCGGCGACGACGGTGATGGGCTCGGGCGGATCGAGCAGCAGGGTGGGGCGCGGGCCGTGACGCGGCCGATCGGGGCGCGGCAGCGGTGGGAGGCGGGCAGCCAGCGCCGACACCACGCTCTGCGCCCGCTCGGGGATGTGGCTGGGGAATGGCGCGACGCGATACACCCGGTCGCTGCCGAACCGGCTCGCGAGCCGGTCGATCAACTGGTCGAGACCTCGGCCGGTCGCGTGCGTCGGATCGTCGGTGAACGTCGTCTGCGCGTCGCTCAGACGCTCGAGGCGATCGGCGGAGAGCGCGACCAGATCGACGCCGAAACCGACATCGAGGGTGCTGAGCTTTTCGCCGAGCAATCGGCAGATGTGATCGGGCTGGCGGCAGGGCGCGCTGGTGGCGACCTCGGCTTGGGCGCACGTGCCGTCCGTGCGGTAAAGCGCCAACCGGAAGCGCCGTGCGCCAATAGCTGCAGCGCCCAGATTGGCGACGAGCCCATCCGCCAAAATCCGCAGCGCCGCCTCGATTCCTTGGGCCGACACCAGCGGTTCGGGACAGGGCAAGCGAATCTCGGCCTGCGGCGGTTCTTCGAGCGGGCGGCGCGGATCGGCCAGCACGCCCAGGGCCTGATCCAACCGCACGAGCACGGTGGCGGCGGCGGCCCCTCCCGTCGTCGAACTCCCCGAGGGCCGCCCCCGGCGAAAGCGCTGCGCCAGGGCGGCGCGCGGCAGGCCATAGAGTTGATCGATGCGCCCGAGGCCCAAGCGGCGCAGCAACGCGACCGTATCGGCATCCAGATCGAGCGCCGCGACGGGCAGATCGGCCAAGCTGGCGCGGACGCCGCCCGCATCCGACACGATCCGCGCGCGCGCGGGCGACGCGCGAAAGCGGGCCAGCGCCGCCGCCGCCCGATGCGTATCGGCAAGGCCGACGCGGGCCGTCAGCCCGAGCCCGGACAACCGCGCGACGAGATCGGCGAGCAGGGCCGCCTCCCCCCCGAAGAGATGCGCGACACCCGTGACGTCGATCCAGATGCCATCGGGACCATCGACATTGCGGGTGGGCCCGTAGCGCCCGAGCCAGCGAGCGAGCCGCTGCAGAGCTGCCGCGTCCCGGGCAAGCGTCGCCGGGCGCGCGCCGAGTTCCGGCATCCGCGTGCGCACGTCGGCCAGTGTCTCTCCCTCCCGCACGCCAAGCGCCCGGGCGCGGGCGTTGACGGCGCTGACGACGAGGCCGCGCGACCCCTTCTCGACCAGCGCGAAGGGATGCTCATCCGGTACGCAGCCTGGCTGTGTTCTCTCCAGGTGCTCGATCGGCCAAGCCGGCAACCAGACGGAAACGACGCGCCGCATCACACCACTCCACTGTCGACGATACGGTCTCGAGCAGAGGCGAACTGCCCCGGCACCGCTCGAGCTCGAGGGCGAGCCGCGCGGACCCGATCGCGACCGGATCGAACCGCTGCTCGGCGCTCGGCGCGCGCGCGACACGCCAGCGGGTCGTGGCGGCAGGAGCTGCGGCCGCATCGGGCGCCGTCAACAGCAGGCACGGCGTCCCTGCCGCCGCTGCTGCGAGACTGAGCCGCCGGGACGGTGTGAGCCCGATCTGGTCCACGGCGCCGATGACGAGAGCCACGGCGCGCGAGCCCAACCCTTCCTCCATCGCCCACAACACTTCCGCCGCCCGTGCGGTCTCGACGATGATCACCGTTTCGGCGGACAACCCCAAAGCTTCCAAGCCCGGCGCATAGAGCCGACCCAGATCGTTGCCGCGCGCTCGCGTGTGGCACCACAGGGTGGTCGGCCGTGCGCCCTGCGCAACGGGTGGACCCAGCCGTCGGACGGCGAGGCGGACCGCGAACACGAACGCTGCCGACCAATCGTTGTAGGAGCGCGGCTTGATCTCGTGCAGAGCCGCGCTATCGAGGGCCCCGCCCGGCAGAACCGCATCGATCTGGGCATCACCGAACGTCCAAGGCGCGTCCTGGGACACCCATCGGTCACCCAATGCCGGCGGGACCGCAACAGAAGACGCAGTCAGGGTGGGGAATGCCGATGGAGGACGGGGAGGCATCCTCGGGTCGGGGGGGACGTCGGCATCCCCCACACCTGAAAGGGGCAAAGACACGCTGCAACTGGCGGACAACGAAGAGCTCCGGGGCAGGGACGCGACATGCTTGCCCGTACGTTCCAAGGCGTCGATACGCTGCCTCAGATCTTGAATGAGCGCGGTACGCGAGACTTTGGCCGCTCGGATCGGAACCGCTGCCCCGGCACGGGAGGATGCGGTGGGGCCACCGTTATCGCCCATTGCCGGCGCAGAATGCGAAACGCCACATTGCAACTCGACGCAACATCCACACGCACAAGACCGATGGGTATCGGCCGGACTCTGCCATGAACCAAGGCTGGGAGGACAAGAGGTTAAAGCTGCCTGGCGCACGGCGAACGCATCCCGAATCTCTCTGATGTTCTTTTTATGTTCTAGGCATACTTGGAACGCGCGTCAAGAACAAAAAAGCAACCTGCGAATACTCCCCACCGCCTGACGATCACCCATCGGGACGCCTCTGTCGCCGTCCTTTGTGACTGAGATCCCACACTTTCCGGCAAACGCTGCGCCACACCCGAGAATGGCCGCGACGCCGCCGCGCACCCCTGTTGTGCTGCAAACCAGATCGTGGTGTCGTCCCACATCGAGACATCGAATCGTGACTGATCCTGCCCCACGCTCGCGGCGCCGAATAACGATCTATTTACCTTGTCCGCGCAGGGTTGCGGCACACCCTTGGACCAAATGATCGGCCCCGACGCCGATTGCAGCGATCACTGTACGCGCCGCTCCTCCTCGGATCGACGCCCCGGAATTGACTTGGAGATGACGATGAAATTCGGTTTTTCCCGTCTGTTGGCTGGCGTCGCGCTTGTTGCATTGACCTCGTTGGGGTCGGCGAATATGGCCATTGCGCAGCAGGATTCGGGATGGCTGTGGAGCGGTAGCGAGACGCCCGGCGGCAGCGGCCGTCAAACCGTTCGCTTCAACCCGCAATACGCAGCGGGCCAAATCATCGTCAGTTTCGGCGATCGCCGCCTCTATCACATCCAGCGTCCCGGTGAAGCAACGAGCTATCCGATCGCCATCCCGCGCGAGCAGAGCCGCTGGCAGGGCACGACCAACGTCAGCCAGAAGCGCGAAAATCCCGGCTGGACGCCGACGGCCGAGATGCGCCGCGAAAATCCACGACTGCCCAACTGGGTGCCCGGCGGCCATCCAATGAACCCGCTCGGCGTCCGCGCCCTCTATCTCGGTTCCTCGATGTACCGCATCCACGGCACCGACGCGCCCTGGACGATCGGATCAGCCGTCTCGAAGGGCTGCATCCGCATGTACAATCAGGATGTGGCGGAGCTCTATCCGCGCGTCAACGTCGGCGCCAAAGTCATCGTGACGTGGCAGACGTTCCGTACATCGACCGTCGCCGATGCGAATGAGCCAACAGAAGAAAAGAAAAAATATCGCCGGAGCGACACGCGCAAACCGGATCAAGACAGCGCGGCGTCCAAGCGGGTCTTGCCAAAGCGCACGGCACAACGGACGAAAAGCGCCGAGATGTTCGAGATGTTCGAGATGTTCGAGTAGTTCCGCCGAGAACGACGGTCGATCGAAAGACGCCTCGCTTCTGGACACGCAAAACCGTGCTGAGGCGAGTAGCACTCCGGGTCGTACAGCACTATTGGCGCTTGAAACGCGGCCTCACGCTGGGTGCGCGTGGCATCGTCATCGATGCTGAAGGCCGCATACTGTTGGTGCGACACACCTACATGCCTGGATGGACGTTTCCGGGCGGCGGTGTGGAAGGCCGCGAAACCATCGAATCAACCCTCGATCGTGAACTGGCGGAGGAGGTCGGCGTCGCGCGCACTGGCCCAGCGGTAATGTTGGGCATTTACGCAAATCACGACGCTTTCCCTGGCGATCACGTGGCCGTCTACATCATCCGAGACTGGCGGCAGGCGCGCCCACCGGCAGCCAACCGCGAAATCGCGGAAATCGGCTTTTTTGCACCCGACTAGCTTCCCGCCGACGTGTCTCCTGGCGCACGGCGACGCATCGAAGAGGTGCTGGGACAGCGCCCGCAGCAACCCGGTTGGTGACGCCTCGCCATCCCTCGACCCCAATGCGAAACCCCCTCGACCCGGGTGAGGCGAGGGGGCCGATGCCGACACTGGCATTCGTCCGATTACCAATTCGAGACGCAGACCCATTTCTTGTAGCCGTAGGCATTCACGACCCAGCCGTACTTGTAGCAGGGCTTGTAGATGACCTTTTTGTAGCCGTAGCTGTGGCCGTAGCTGTGGCCGTAGGTCTTGTGGCCGTAGCCGTGGCTGTGGACCTTGTGGCCATAACCATGGCCGTGGTGCTTGTGGCCAGCGAAGGCCGCCGGTGCGGCAACCATGGAAACTGCGACGAGGCCAGCGACGAGACCGGTTTTGAGGATGCTCATTGTGATTACTCCTGTTTCAGGTTGGGTGTGAGACGTTGGGTTCAAGGTCGGCGGCTTCGGCTTCCCGGTCTGTCCGGCTCGGCGTTGTCCGTCTCCGATGAACAATGTATACCCAAATCCTGAACTACGTTCAATACACGAAGCCGTGATATTCGAACCGATCCGGTCTCTATATGACAGAATTCTATGATTTCATCATTTTTTACAGAGAGTTAGACGAGGTCACCGGTCGCCAAAATTCACGCGCGATGATAGGGATGCCCCGCCAAAATCGTAACTGCCCGATACATCTGCTCGGCAAGGACGACGCGCGCCAGCCCATGGGGAAGCGTCATCGACCCGAAGGCGAGCACCTGGGTCGCTTTCTCGCGTAGCGAGGGGTCGTGGCCGTCCGGCCCTCCGATGACGAAGGCTACGTGGCGCACACCGGCATCCCGCTGAGCCGCCAACCACTGGGCAAACGCTTCACTGGTGAGGCCGCGACCCTTGGAGTCCAGCACGACGAGCGCCTGGGTCTCTCCGATGCCTTTGCGCAAGCGGGCCGTTTCATCGGCGCAGCGCTCCGCAGCGCCGGTCAGTCGCGATTCCGGCACTTCGATCTCTCGAACTGGCCCGATTCCAAGAGATTTTCCCAACGCCAACCGCTCGACGTAGCGGTCGACCAACACCCTCTCCGCCCCGTCTTTGAGACGGCCGACGGCCGCAATCGTCAGGCGCATCGGTCCGCTCTGCACTCAGAAGTTCGAGGAAGCTGAAAGCGCGCCGTCAGTGCGTGGACTCGTTCGTCCGGCTCTGCGACCACATCTTTTCGAGGTTGTAGAAATCACGCACCTCGGGCCGGAAAACGTGCACGATGATGCCACCGGCATCGATCAAAACCCAATCGCACTGCTTGTCACCCTCGATCTTCACCCGGCCATAGCCTTCTTCGCGCAGTTTGCGCTGGAGCTGTTCTGCTACGGCACCAACGTGACGGTCGGTTCTGCCGGTGGCGACGACCATGTAATCGCCCAGCGAGGATTTGCCGGCCAAATCGATCGTCACGATCTTCTCGGCCTTGGCATCGTCGAGACAAGCAGTGACCAGTTTCAGAAGGACATCCGTGTCCGGCTTTTCAGACAGAATGTCGGCTGGAGGCGCGCTCTGGCGAGCCGCCCCTGTTGCGGTTCTCATCTTCGGGTTGGCGTCCTTTTCGTCATCGATCCCTGTCGGGTGATGAACATGCCTCCTGGGAGGCGCTCACGCGCTGCCGGTGATACCCGTCGAACGCGCCTTCGCCCGGATCACCCCGTGCGACAACCCACCATATGCGAACATGCCTGTCGCTTTCAAGGTGTGTGCGCGCAATCTCTCGAAATTTGTTCTCATAGTGTTCTTTTGCGCGCGCCTAGTCACCGGCTTGCCGGCGCAAGGCCGTTGACGACACGGAAGACAGGGGGCCTGTCAGAAGTGTCCAGGCCGGCGCGCGCGCCGAGGCGAGCTCCGATGATCGAGCCGGCCGGAATCTCGCCATCGCAAAGGTGCGCGCCGCGATCGATGCGGACGCCGCCAGACGCCATCCCGGCCGGTTGACGACGGCAATCGGCAGCAGCCTGAAGATATCGCGCCACTGCTGCCAACGATGAAATTCCGCCAGGCAGTCGGCCCCCATCACCCACACGAAATCGACCTGGGGATGCCGCCGCCGCAGAAAGCTCAACGTTGCGGCCGTGTAGGTGGTCCCGAGTTGAGCCTCAAATCCCGTCACCACGATTCGGCTGTCGGCAACGAGGTCCCGACACAGCGCCAGACGGTTCTCCAGTGACGGCAATTCATCGGTGGCCTTGAGGGGATTGCCGGGCGTCACGATCCACCAGATCCGATCGAGGCCCAGCCGTGACAACGCGACCTGACTGATCAGAACGTGCCCGGCATGGGGAGGATTGAACGAGCCACCGAGCAATCCGATCCTCTGCCGCGCTTCCGCGTGCGGCGGGTGGACGGCCATCGAGCCGAAAGCCGCAGGAGAGGATTTGCGCATGCGGTCGTCTCCCGATCTATGTCCGCCGCGCGGATCGTGGCAGGATGGAGCCCCGTTTCCCAGCTGAGACGAAGGCTCAGTCCGTTCAACGCGATTGCCGTCTGGTGCATAGCGGGCCGGAGGTTCGATGGGCAATGATTTCGCGACTTTCGTCGTTGTAGGCTTCCTCGCGCAAGTGGTCGATGGCGCGCTCGGCATGGCGTTCGGCGTCTTGACGACAACGGTCTTGCTGACCTTTGGGGTTCCGCCCGCTCAGGCGAGTGCACTGGTCCACACCGTCGAAATTTTCACCACCGGCGCTTCCGCTGCCTCCCATATCATGCAACGAAACGTGCAACGCCGGCTGGTTTTTCAGTTGGCGGTGACGGGTGTCACCGGGGCGATTGCCGGCGCGTGGCTGCTGTCGAACGTGGATGCGCGCGTCGTGCGACCGTTCGTTTCGGCCTATCTACTTCTGCTCGGGATTTCGATCTTGTGGCAGGCCGTGAAGAACCCGCCTGAAAAAGAGTCCGTCCCCCGCTTCACGGGACCGCTCGGGTTTATCGGTGGGTTTCTCGATGCGGCCGGCGGTGGCGGCTGGGGGCCGACCGTCACCTGCACGTTAATCGGCGCTGGTCGGCCACCACGGTTCGTCATCGGGTCCGTCAACACGGCCGAATTCTTCGTCGCGACGGCCGCAGCGACGACATTTTTCATCGAATTGGGATCGGTTCCCCTCGAGGCATTCCTCGGCCTTACGCTCGGCGGCGTTGCGGCTGCGCCCTTCGGGGCCTGGCTTGCCCGCCATATGCCCCCACGCGTGCTGATGACCGGCGTAGGCCTCGTGATCAGTAGCCTGTCGGCTTGGCAGATCGCCCGATCGGTCGGCCTGCTGTAGATCGGGTCTGCGTTCAGCGCAGGCGTCGCGTCGCTGCAACCAGTTCGTGGATGATGCCGGGTTCGGTCATGGCGTGGCCCGCATCGGGCACGATACGCAGATCGGCCTCCGGCCACGCGCCCTTGAGATCCCAAGCGCTGCGCATCGGCGTCACGACGTCGTAGCGACCATGCACGATCACACACGGGATGTGGCGAATACGCGTCACGCCCGCCAGCAACTCGCCATCTTGCCGGAAGAAACCCCGGTTGACGAAATAGTGGCATTCGATGCGCGCGAACGCCAACGCATAGGCATCGGCGCTGAAATGACTGATGCGCTCCTCGTCGGGGATCAGCGCCAGCGTCGAGCCTTCCCACACGCTCCAGGCGCGGGCTGCGGCCAACTGGATCTTAGCGTCGGGGTGTGTCAGGCGGCGATGATAGGCCCCGATCAAATCGCCACGCTCGCTCGATGGGATGAGCTGGGCGAACGCTTCG
Source organism: Hyphomicrobiales bacterium (assembly GCA_031419415.1). Taxonomy (GTDB): domain Bacteria; phylum Pseudomonadota; class Alphaproteobacteria; order Rhizobiales; family Hyphomicrobiaceae. Next base: position 11,782 of record JANOKV010000398.1, read on the forward strand.
TAGGCGTCGGGATAGAGCCAATTGGCCCCATCACGGTAGAACCAGTCGAGTTCGGCTTGGCGCAACAGGAAAACGCCCCGCAGAATGAGCGCGCTGACGCGGCTCGGATGGGTCTGAGCGTAGGCGAGCGAAAGGGTCGAACCCCACGACCCCCCGACCAACTGCCACTGTGCAATGCGCAGCGCCACACGCAGCGCTTCCATGTCGTCGACCAGATCCCACGTCGTATTCGCAACGAGACTCGCGTGCGGTGTAGAGCGCCCGCAGCCGCGCTGATCCAGCATGATGATGCGGTAGCGGGCAGGATCATGATAGCGGCGCATCGTTGGATTGCTGCCGCCGCCGGGTCCGCCATGCACGATGAGGACGGGGCTGCCGTTCCGATTGCCGCTCTCTTCGTAATAGATCTGATGGCCACCCGTCACGACGAGGCGATCGCGCCGATAGGGCTCGATGGGCGGATAAAGTCCGAACCGATCACGTGCCGACATTTTCGCGTGTTGTCCG
>JANOKV010000399.1:0-18877 GCA_031419415.1 Hyphomicrobiales bacterium
TCGAACCAGGGACCCCCAGATCCACAAGCGGGGGATAGGTTAGCAGTTACAATGCGTATTCTGATTTTTTAGAATTTCCCCCCGCATTAATCCTCAATTTCTTGGAGCGGGTGTCAGAATGGGTCTAAGATGAATACCCTGCAGCACCTCGCGGCGATATCGCGCTGGCCATTTCGGATTGCCATGCAATGAGCGTCACAGATTGGGATGGCGTTTCGGCATGATGGTCGACGCCACCGACACCGCTTTTGCATCAACCACATAGGACTTGTGAGGTTCGCAGCACCAGCTTGCACGCCTCTATGCGAGCCGAGAGCGCAGCCCATATCCTATCTGCACGCATGCCTGAACAATCAGCGCGGTTGCATTTGGTAGGGGACCCGTGGTCGAGTTGAAGCAGCGGTGCCTCGGCGCGGTTGGCCCGTCGGTTGAATGGTCATCCGATTGATTTCGAAGGTGATGACAGCGCTTTCGCTCCAATTATCGATTGGCGATGCCGAGCAGTATGCGCACGGCTGCGGGAATGGGTTCGATGATCGGAATCTGGAATTGTGGAGCCAAGGTCCGCGCGGCGACGGCGAGCGGGCCACCGCCAATGACGACGGCTTCGATATCGCGTGTCTGGATGGCTGTTCTCACGGCCTCTGCGAGGGCAATCTCCAGTTCCGCCACAGAGGCGGTGAGTGCGATCGGATCGCCTCGGGTCAGGAAGACACCGGCGTAGCTAGTGGACAGGCCGAGAGTTTCGACTTTCGCGTCGATGGCTGGGATGAGGCCGGGTGTCGTCGTCACGACGGCAAAGCGGCGCCCATCACGCGCTGCTTCGCGCAGACCGGCTTCGGCGAGGCCCACTATCGGCACGGTCAGCAGCGCTCGCAGTTCTTCGAGGCCCGGATCGGCAAAGGCCGAAATGATGACGCCGTCGTAATCCCTAGGAAATGACCGGGCCAGAGCGACGACGGCATCGCGACCGACAGCGACGTCCTGCATCGTCGTGATCAGCGGCACGCCGAACTGGGCGGTCAGGCACCGGATGGCGACGTTTGGTCCGGCGGCATCGCGGGCGATGGCGGCCATCCTCTCCGTCGTCTGGACGTTTGTATTGGGATTGACGAGGACGATTGTCCGAACCATTTTTCAGCCACCTCCCTGCCGTCAGAGACCGCCCGACGATGGGCTACCACCCTCGCCGCAGGTACTTATCATGCTCAGGGTGAAATCTCGCGAACGCTTCGACACGAGAACCCCTAAATGGCAATTTTCGATTTGATCATTCGCAGCGGCACGGTCGCCACCGCATCGGACACATTCCAAAGCGCCGCGACCGTCGTGCGTGATGGCGTGCTCGTCGGGCAACGCGCGCACGGGCAGCACACGAAGCGGGCGCGTTCCGAATACGCACGTCCGTCCGGCAATCAAATAACGTTGTTTAACTCCAGCGGGACAGTGGGGCGGCTGATGGCCGATTCGATCGGGCCGGCGGACCACGACAGGGGCCGCCATTACATCCTCGTTACTCGTTCAGGCCCTTGCCCGGATAGGGATGCGTCGCGATCCAATGACGTGCAATGTCGACTCGCCGCGTGATCCAGACGTCCTTCTTTTCCATCATGTAGTCGAGCAGGCGTGCCAGCGCCACGGCGCGCGCCGGGTGTCCGATCAGTCGCATGTGGAGCCCGACCGACATCATCTTCGGGTGCTTTGCTCCCTCTGCATAGAGCATGTCGAAACCATCTTTGACGAACTCGAACCATTGGCTCGAGGTGCCGACCCATCCGGCGAATTTCCCGTCGTTGTGGGTCAGCGTGTAGGGCACGACCAAGTGCGGCTTGCCGTCGACCGTTTTCCAGAACGGCAACTCGTCGCCGTAATAATCGCTGTCGTAGAGGAAGCCACCCTCCTCCGCGACGAGGCGGCGCGTGTTGACGCTAGGCCCATAGCGGCAATACCAGCCGAGCGGCCTCTCGCCGGTCATTTTGGCGATCGCTGCGATGCCCTTGGCGATGTGCTCGCGCTCCTGCGCTTCGGTCAGCTCCCAGTGCTTGATCCAGCGCCAGCCATGCGAGCACACGTCGAAGCCGGCTTTCTTGATGGCGGAAGAGGCGGGAGCATGGCGCTCCATAGCGAGGCCACAACCGAAAATGGTCATCGGTAGGCCGCGCTCTTCGAAGAGGCGCATCAGCCGCCAGAAGCCCACACGGCTGCCGTACTCGAAGAGGCTCTCGCCGGCCAAGTCGCGGCCCGTGATGCCTTGGCCCAGTCCATGCGCCTCCGTCAGGCCGACCTCGGTGAACCCCTCGCCATCCTGCACGGATGGCTCGGAGCCCTCCTCGTAGTTCATGACGAAATTGACGGCGATGCGCGCCCCACCGGGCCATTTCGGATCGGGTGGGTTGGCGCCATACCCAATCAAATCGCGATCGTAGGCTGCGGCCATGGACGTCACTCCTACTGGAAACTCATGGGCTGATGTGAACTTCGAACGGCTCGGTCAAAGGCATGAACTCTTCGTCGGTTTGGCTGCGTTCGAGCCACATGAAGATGGCAAAGCGGATCGGATCGTCAATCACGCTCAGCGGATGATGCCAGATGTTCATGCCGTAGGTCACGCCCTGACCCGGCCCAGCAACGAACGCTTCGACACGGGCCTCGTCAGGTCGGCCATCGGTGCCCATCGGCGCCACAATGACGAACCAGCGACCCGAATCCATGGGCACGAAGCTCTGGGAGGAGAATTCGTGACGCTCCATTTGCGTGGCGCGCAGCGGCAGGCCGGCGATCGGCTTGGCGAGCGAGAACGACAGGCTCGGCGCCGCATTGGGGCGGCTGTTGGCGAGGCGTTGCTCGATGTAGGTGCGGCCGAATTCTTTCGGAGCCACCAATACCTCGCCGTAGGGCGCGAAGGCCTCGGCCGTCAGGGGTCGTGCCGTCAAGCGTCGCATGTGCCCTCCTCACCCACTGATCCGCTTTGTCAGCCCGACCAAGCGGTCGAACACGATCATCGCCAGCAATACGGCACCGATCATCACGCCCGAAACCGCAGCGATGCGCACATCTAGCGTGCTCTCCATCATGCCCCACATGCGGATCGGCAACATGTCCGTGCGCGCGTTCGATAAGAACAGGGACACGGGCACGTTGTCGAGGGAAGCGACGAACGCGATGAACGCGCCGGCGATGATGCCTGGTGCGATGATCGGCAGCGTGATGCGCCGAAAGGTGTAGAACCGCGAGGCACCGAGGCTGAGTGAGCCCTCGAGCAGCGCTGGATCGAGCTGGGTCAAGCTCGCCAGCGAGGTACGAAAGATGAAGGGTGCGATGACCACGAGATGCCCGATGGTCAACAGCAGCAGCGATGGCCGCTGCCCAAGCAACGTGAAGAACATCAGAGTCGCCAGGCCGTAGGCGAGGGTGGGCAGAATGAGCGGCGACAGGAAGCCCGCCTCCAAGCTGCGCGCCGAGGTGGAATTGACCTTGGATATCGAAAGCGCCGCCAGCACCGCGCCGATGGCAGCAAAGAGCGTCGCTGATCCCGCGACGATCAGGCTGTTCCAGGCGGCGAGATGGATATGGCGCGAGCGCACCGGATCGAACAGCGCTTCGTACCATTGCGTCGACAGCGACGGCGGCGGGAATTTCAACGATTGCGATGTCGTGAACGACGTCGCCAGCACGATCAGCACAGGCAACAGCAGTATCGTGATCGCCAAGAGCGCGAGGGCCCCAATGACGACGTCGTAGGACCTGTCGGTTGCCGATTTGCGTTTGGCCATGGCACTATTCCCGACTGATCCAACGGCCGATGGCGCCCAGTGCCATGATGCCGGTGAGCACGGAAGCGAGCAACATTACCGAGGCGACCGCCGCCGCGGGCCAATTGAAGATGACCATGGCCTGCTGCCAGATGACCGTCGGCAGATAGACGAGCCGCCCGCCACCGATGACCGATTGCGAAATGAAGGCTGTCGTCGCGCTGGCGAAAACGAGCGTCGCCCCTGCCACCCATCCCGGCAGGCTCAAGGGCAGCATCACCCGAAAGAGCGTGCGCCACCTTGAGGCGCCGAGCGCCGTCGAAGCCTCCACCAACGTCGGGTCGATCCGCTGCATGACGGCGAGCAGAGGCAGCAGCATCAACGGCATCTCGATCTGCATGAGTGCGATGACGAGGCCGAGTTCCGTCTGCAGCAGCGACAGAGGTGCCGACGTCAATCCCAGCGCCAGCAGGGTCTGATTGATGACACCTTCACGGGCAAGGATCACGATCCAGGCAAACGTGCGCACGACGACCGAAGTCAACAGTGGCAGAATCACGATGAAGAGCAGGATGCGTCGAATGCGATCACCCGATTCATAGAAGATCAGCGCCAGCGGATAGGCGAACAAGCTCGTCGCCACCACAGCGGTGAGGCCCAGGCGCAAGGTCTTCCACACGACTTCGACATAGAATGGATCACCGAGGAATTTCCGCCAACTGCCAAACCCCATGCGGGTCAGCTCGTTGTCCTCGTAGAAACTGATCCACAGCAGCAACAGCAACGGTGCCGCGAAAAAGCACAGGTAGATCCCCCCGAGTGGTGCAGCGAGCGACCACTCGGGACGATCCAATTTCGACGGCGATCGTGACACGGCCTTTGCTGCTGGCATCGATCGTCTACTTCGTCACTTCCTTGTTGAACCGCTCGATCCAGGCCGCGCGTTGCGGATTGATCTTGGTCCAGTCGTGCGTGACGAATTTCGACAGTTCGTCGAGCTTCTTGACGGGCATGTCCGCCGACAGCGCCACATCGCCATTGACCGGTATCATGCTTGACGGCGGTTTCATGAGGGCGTCCTGAATGCCAGCCGACAGCACCGTATCGATGTACTTGTAGGCATTCTCCTTGTTGTCGGCGCCCTTGGTGATGTGCATCGTGGTGATGAACGTCAACGCACCCGTATCGGGCGTCGCCAGTTCGATGTCGACGCCACGGGCTTTCAGCGTCGCGATATTGTTGGTGTTGGTATAGGTGATGTCGATCTGGCCCTGCTGGAACAAGCCCGGCAGCGCGGCCGGCGGTGTCACTGCCGCGATCTTGGGCAGGATCTTCTTGATCTCGGCGAAGATCGGCTCGACGTTCGTCTCCGATCCCCCGAAGACCTTCGCCATCTCGATCAGCGAGATCGTGCCGAACGTCGTCTGGAATCCCGTCAGGCCCAGACGCGACACCCACGGATCGGTGAAGAGGTCTTTCCAGCTCGTCGGTTTGGGCAGTTTCTTGGGATTGTAGGCGATGCCGACGACCTGAGCGTTGACCGCAACGCCCCACTGGTCGGAATAGCCAGCCGGCAACCTCCCAAGGTTCGACAGCTTCTTGGCATCGAACGGCTCGAAGAGACCGCGCTCGATCGCCGTGGCGCGCGGGCCCGGATCGAGCACGAAACAATCGAACGGCGGCAGACCACGGGCGGCTGCGACCTTGACGATCTGATCGACCGCAAACAAGGGCTCGAGCGCCAGGTCGACATCGTGGGCCTTCTTGAGCGCGGGAATGACGTGGGCCCGATAGGCCTCGTCCCACGTCCCGGGATAGATGGCTGCCGTGAGGCTGCCCTTGGCCAAAGCCGAGCTAGGCAACAGCGCACCTGTCGCCAGCGCTGCGCCGCCAGCCAACACACCTCGGCGATTGGGCTTCATATGCGTCATCGGACCTTCTCCTTCGGGTTGTCGGAAACAACTGGAAACACACTCGGGCGCACGCCCGGCTTGGTCCCGCACCAGGCTTCATCGGCAACGTCGTTGGGGCGCGCGCCACGTTGCTCGGTTACTTTGATGGCCGTGCGATCACGCAGCTCGAGTTCGCGAATGATGCTGCTGCCGATCGGCACCGACAATCGGGGTCGCACGCGCCACCGATCCGTTGCCCCCTCGTTGTAGATGGACAATTGTTCCGGCCGGATCGTCACGACGACGGCATCACCGACAGCAAATGCACGCTCGGTCGGAATATCGAGTGTGGCACCCGCCGCCAGTTCGACCTGCACAGTGCCGGGTCGCATGGCGACGGCTTTTCCAGGGAGCTGATTGGTCGTGCCGACAAAGGAACTGACAAACAGTGTCGCGGGCCGATCGTAGACGGTCACCGGGCTGTCGACCTGCTCGACGTTGCCGCAATTCATCACGGCAATGCGATCCGCGACACTCATCGCCTCGTCTTGGTCGTGGGTCACGAGGATGGCCGTCAATCCGAATTGCTTTTGTAAACGGCGCAATTCGATCTGCATGTCGAGGCGCAGGCTCTTGTCGAGCGCACTGAAGGGTTCGTCGAGAAGCAGAACCCGCGGCTCGACGGCAAGCGCGCGCGCGAGGGCCACACGCTGCTGCTGGCCGCCCGACAAATGGCGCGGCAGTCGGTCCGCCAGTCCATCCAGCTGCACCACGTCCAGGAACCGAGCCACCTTGTCTTGCACCTCGGATCTCGGGCGTCCGCGGGCTTTCAAGCCGTAGGCAACGTTCTCCCAAACAGTCAGATGGGGAAAGAGGGCGTAATTCTGGAAAACGATGCCGATCTCGCGCTGATTGGCCGGCAGCGCATCGATCGATCGTCCATCGATGAGCACGGAGCCCTGCGACTGGGTCACGAAGCCGGCGACGATCCGAAGCAACGTCGTCTTGCCACAGCCGGAGGGACCCAGCAGCGCCAGGATTTCACCCGCCCGCACCGACAACGTCACGTTGTCGACGGCGAGCATGCCTCCGTAGCGATGCGTGATCGCGTCGAGATCGACCGTGTGGCCCGACTGGCGCACAGCCTGCTCCCCTAGCGCATCCGTCGATGGCGCACCCGCGTTGTCGTCCAAAGAACGTTTACCTGTGGCCGTCACCCATTCCCCCAAACATCACGTCATCGCGTAACGCAAAGTATGTACCAAGTCTGACGCAAGTGCAGACTATACCTATAACTAATTGTTTTATATAGTATTATTTTAACCGTCCCGACTTTTTATGCCGCTCGCGCATTGGACGACGGGCTCGCCGTGCCCAGGCCTCGGGCAGCGTGCCTGCTGATCGGGCGTCGAAGAATTCTCGCTACTCAAATCTTCGGCAGCACGCCGGCCGCATGCCGCGCAATATCGATACGTCGCGCAATCCAAAGGCGATCGCGTAGCGTATCGAGCCGCCGCAAGATATCGCGCACGGCACGGAAACGCGCCGGGCGTCCGGTAATGCGCATGTGAAACCCGATATTGAGAAGCCCCGTCTTGCCGCGTGCCGCCTCGTCGAGCAGCAGATCGATGGCATCATCGACGTACTGCACCATCTCGCTCGCCCGCACGAAGCCGTTCGGATGGAAGAACTTCATATCGTTGGTATCGAGTGCATAAGGCAACACCAGCAATTGCCCATTCGTCGAGCCGCGGTCCCAATAGGGCAGATCGTCATCGAAAGCATTCGACGTGTAGTGGAACCCCCGATCGACCAGGAGCTGGCGGGTCCAGACGCTCTCGCTACCCCGACAGAAGAAGCCGAACGGGCGTACTCCGGTGGCGGCTTCGATGACCGAAATGCATTTGTCGAGATCGTCGGATTCGGCGGATTGCGAGGCGTAATCGGAATGAGGTCGCCAGCGCCAACCGTGGCAGGCCGGCTCATGGCCAAGCGCCGTAATTTGCCGCGCAATATCGGGTGCGCGCTCGACGGCCCGCCCACAACAGAAGAACGTCGCGGGGATACGGGAAGCTTCGAGCGCATCGAAGAAGCGCCAGATACCGGCCCTCATGCCGTAGGCGAAGATCTGCTCTTGTCCCATGTCCCGCGTGCCAGGCTCCACGACGCTGATGACTTCGCCCATCCGTTCCGACACCGGATCTGCGTCGCCGACCTGTTGCTCGGCCCCTTCCTCGAAATTGACGACGACGGAAACCGCCAGCCTCCGGCCGTCCGGCCACGTGAATTCGGGCGGCTGGCCCGCATAGCCTATGAGGTCGCGTATCATGGCAGTGTACCCGGGAGTGGTTGATTGCTGGCAGGTCGGTGCCCCATGTTATCAGATGCCTGCCGCACACGCGAAGGAGACAACGCCATGTCAGCCTCCCTCATTCGCAGTCGATCGATGATCACCAAGACGCTGGGTCGAACGTCGTGGGAAGAGTTCGCCGATGGCGCCGTCCTCCAGCGGGACGGTATCATCGAGGCCGTCGGCACGTTCGCGGATTTGCGCGCCGCGCACCCGCAAGTGCCCGTCCTGGGCTCGGGGCGTGAGGTCATGCTGCCGGGCTTCGTCAACGGACATCATCACATAGGGCTGACACCGGTACAGCTCGGGTCTCCCGATATGCCGCTCGAGTTGTGGTTCATCACACGGCTCGTCGTGCGCAGTGTCGATCTCTACCTCGATACGCTCTATTCGGCGTTCGAGATGATCAGTTCAGGCGTTACCACGGTCCAGCACCTGCACGGTTGGGTGCCCGGAACGTTACCGGACGTACAGACCCGATCCAATCAGGTCATCAAGGCCTATGAAGATATCGGCTTGCGCGTTTCCTACTGCTACGCGATGCGCGATCAGAACCGCCTTGTGTATCGCCCCGATGAGGCATTGGTGGCGAGCTTGCCCAGCGAAATTCAAGAACCTTTGAAACGGCATCTCGCACGCTTCAAGATCAGCGCCGACGAGGCGATGGACCTCTTCCGGATGCTCTACGAGCAGCACAACGCCAAGGGTCGCGTAAAAATACAACTCGCCCCCGCCAACCTGCACTGGTGCAGCGATGCCGCTCTCACCGCCTTGTCGGAGGCGTCGGCCAAGTACAACGTGCCCATTCACATGCATCTCGTGGAGACCGCCTATCAGAAAGAATATGCGTGGCGGCGCGGCAAATGCACGGCGCTCGAGTACATCGATCGGTTCGGACTGGTGAATGACCGATTGACGCTGGGGCATGGCGTCTGGTTGTCGGCGTCCGATATCGATCGCTTGGCGGCGGCGGGGGCCAGCGTTTGTCACAACTGCTCGTCGAACTTCAGATTGCGATCGGGTGTGGCTGCGCTCAATCATTTCGAGAAGCTGGGGATCAACACCGCCATCGGCATGGACGAGGCCGGCATCAACGACGACCGCGACATGTTGCAGGAAATGCGTCTTGTTCTGCGCGCGCATCGTGTGCCGGGCATGGTGGACGCGGATGTTCCGACGATGGCCCAGGTGCTACGCATGGCAACGGTCGGCGGCGCCAAGACCACGCCCTTCGGCACATCGATCGGAACACTGGAAGTTGGCAAGGCCGCCGACCTCGTTCTCATCGATTGGGATCACGTCGCCTATCCCTATCTCGACCCCGAAACGCCGACACTCGATGCCGTCATCCAACGCGCCAAGATCAACGACGTGAAATTGACCATGTGTGCCGGCGAGGTGCTCTATCAGGACGGAAAATTCACCAAGGTCGATCGGGCGGCGGCGCTGAAGGCGCTGCACGACGACTTGCAGAAAGCTTTAACCACCGACGAGGTCGAGCGTCGTGGGCTGTCCAAGGCGCTCCTTCCCCACGTGCGGAAGTTCTATGCCGACTATATCGACCCTGCCCGGCATGAGCCGTTCTATCGCCAGAGCTCGCGAGTTTGAGACTGGGCTGCCCGGATCGTAAAACGCGAGACCGCCAATCAATCCTTGTGCTGAATTCGAGCAGCGAGCGCTGCCGAAAGTCCGATCGTGTCCTTCGCGGCAGGTCGGCGAAACGTGCCTGCGGTCGCTTTCCTGGCACCGAGGGCCAGGACCGATTCGGTTAGTTTGACGGCGGCCTGAACCTGATCGACGACGGGGACGGGAATGCGATCAGCGACCTTGCGTGCCAAGCCGGCCAGCGGCGCACCCGCGAAGATGACGACGTCGGCGTCGAGCTCGCTGACGGCGCGATTTGCGAGGTCGACGAGGAGCCGCTCCTTTTCCTCCTGCACATCGCTGATCGATTGGAATGCGCCGTCGAGCATGCGAATGCCGGCGCATCGTCCGTTCATGCCGTGCATCTCGACACATTCGCGATACCAGGGGCCCAGTGCCGTCGCGAACGTGACGATGGCGAATGATCGCCCGAGCATGCATGCCGCGAGCATGGCAGCTTCCGCCATGCCGATGACCGGGATGTCGAACAACTCGCGCGCGGCGAGCAGCCCGGGATCGCCGAAGGCGGCGATGATCGCGGCATCAGTTGTGCGGTGGTGCTCCGCCAGCATTTCAAGCACGATCGCGCCGCCGATCTGGGCCTCCGTGCGTGTGGCGATGTAGGGCACGCCTCGCGATGCGGTGAGCGGCGTCAGCGTCGTGCCAGGCGCGATGACCTCCCGGCCAGCGTCGAACAATCGCTGTGTGATGGCCGGCGTCGTGTTCGGGTTCAAAAGCAGTATACGGCTCATTCACGGCACCTCGGATAGTCGTTGAGTCGCGCCAGATGTGCCTCTGCAAGGGCGGCCGCCGCCAGCACGCGACGGTCCTGGCCTCGGCGGCCGATGATCTGCAATCCGACGGGAAGACCGTCCCGGCCCTGGCCACACGGAATGGAAATCGCCGGCACCAAGCCGTGATTGAACAGGGGCGTGAAGACCGCATGGCTGCGCGGCCCCACCTCGACACCATCGATGCGCTCGGGCCCGAGCCGCGTATGCGGCCAAGCCACGCAAGGTGCGGTGGGACAGAGCAGCAGGTCGTACGCCTGAAAGAACGAGCCCACGGTACGTTTGATCCGCTGGCTGGCTTCGAGCGCCAGCGCGACATCGGCGCCCGTCAGTTCCAAGCCCCGCTCGATTTGGGCGCGAATGTCGGGATCGAAAGCGTCCGGGTCGAGCCGGTAAGCCTCGCCTTGCAAGGCGACGAGGCCCGCGGCTTGCATCGGCATCACAGCGGTTTCGCTGAAGCCGTCGGGCCATTGCGGGTCCGCGCGCTCGATCGTCCATCCGGCATCGGTGAGCGCACCGATGGCAGTGTCGATGGCGCGCGCAACGTCGGGGTCGACAGGCACGGCGAGGCCGAGCTTGGGACTGAAGGCGATGCGACCACGACTGGGATCGGCCGGTGCGGCGGCGTCGACCGGGATACTTTCAGGGTCGCGCGGATGGGGGCCGGAGATGGTGTCGAACAGCAAAGCGACGTCCGACACGGTGCGTCCCATCGGGGCGAGCACGGCGATGCCCCAGAACGGTTCGGGAAAACCGGGACCGTAGGGTATGGCGCCAAACGATGGTTTGAACCCGACCGTACCCGTGTGCGCTGGCGGCCGCCGACCCGAGCCGCCACCGTCCGTGCCCAATGCGATCGGCGCGAAGTCAGCGGCCAGCGCTACTGCATTGCCACCCGACGAGCCGCCAGGCGTCAATCGATCATCGAGAGGATGCAGCGTGGTACCGTGGAAGGGGCTATTTGTGACGCCCTTGCAGGCAAATTCCGGACTGTTGCCGATGCCAATGATGACGGCACCGGCTTTGCGTAAACGGGCGACCCCGATCGCGTCTTCTGGAGCGACATGATCGGCAAAAAGGCGCGACCCCTGAGCAATGCGGCGGCCCCCGACCCAGACATTGTCCTTCACGACGACGGGCACGCCGGCGAGCGGCATCCGTTCGCCATCCCGGGCACGCCGGGATACGTCGCTCGCCTCTCGCCGTGCCGCCTCGGGCTCGAAGCGAACGAGGGCATTGAGCGCCGGATTGGCCTTCTCGATGCGCGCAAGGAAGGCCTCGGTCACTTCGACGGCATCGAGCTTTGACGCGCTCACGGCCGCGGCGATGTCACGGGCGCCCAGACGCAGCATGAAACGATCTCCTTGATTTGCCCGGCCGATCCAGTGTCGGCGATCAGAGTGGTGTCAGCCGTGTCACACGACTGGGATTGGGCTCCGCCAGATAGAGCCGACCTTCGCGGTCGCCCCAGATGCCGTGAGCCCCATTGAGAACCGGGCGGCATCTGCCGAGTCGGCTGCCGTCAGGCGCTAATTTGTTCAGCGTAGGCACTAAATCCGTGACGTAAAGGTTGTCGGCGTCATCGCCCCAGATATCGAGTGGCTTGCGAAACCCGCCCCAGACATGCAGCAGGGAACCGGTTGGCGTGAACACCTGCAAACGATCATTCTCTCGATCGACGACGACGACGCGACCGTCGCGCATCACCCAGATGGCGTGCGGATTGATGAACTCCCCAGGCCCGCTCCCGAGTTCGCCCCAGGATTGGATCAGAGCACCCGTGGCATCGAAACGATGCACGCGATGGCCCGCATACCCATCGCTGACATAGATATCGGCGTTGGGCGCGAACGCGACATCGGTGGGATGATTGAAGGGTTCCAGCGGGGCATGGCGCTGGCCGAGGCCCCCTAGTCGCTCGCCAGTCCCGCTGCAGACGACCACCTCGTGGGCATCGCGATCGACGATGAAGAGGCGATCGTCGGGGGCAACCGCGAGCATGTGGGAGTCCGCGATCAGGCCGCCGCCCCAGGTCGCCAGACGGCGGCCGTCTTCCGCCAACTCGACCACCCGAGGGCTCGTGCTGTCGGCGATGGGGTCCCACCGCAAGAGGACGAAGAGGTGACCACGGGAATCGACCGTCACGTCCGTGACCGGCCCCGCCGGCAGATCGCCCCACGGGCGCTCGACCCGGTAGCGCTGATCCCCCAATGCCACGGTCAGAGAATTCTGGGACATGGACCCCTCGTCGGCTGGCGGGTTAGGCATGGCATGAGCTGCAAACCTCATGTTAGAGTGGTGACGTGATCATCTCAATCAATCTCGCGGATGAGGCTGGGAATGGCCGATTACGATCTCCTGGTCCACGGTGGGACGGTGGTTTCGTCGCAGGATGCGGTACGTGCCGACATCGGCGTGAGTGGTGGCCGAGTGGTTGCTGTCGGCGCCTTGAGCGGCAGCGGCAAGCAGATGATCGACGCGTCGGGCTTGTTGGTCATGCCGGGCGGCGTCGACAGCCACGTTCACTTGGACCAACCCTCGGTCGGCGCCGAGTTGTGCGACACTTTTCGCACGGGCTCCGCTTCGGCGGCTGCCGGCGGCACGACGACGGTCGTGTCGTTCTCCTGGCAGCAGCACGGCGAGTCGCTGGCGGCCGTCACCGCCGACTATCACCAGCGCGCCCGCCAATCGATCGTCGACTATTCGTTTCACCTCACCATCACCGATGCGACGCCCCAGGTCGTCGAGCAAGAACTACCCCCGCTCGTAGCGGAAGGCAGCCGCTCCATCAAAGTCTTCATGACCTACGACGGTGTGCGATTGGATGATGCCGCCATCCTGCGAGTGCTGGCGGCCGCGCGCCGCAACAAAGCGCTCGTGTGCGTGCATGCCGAGCATCACGATCTGATCGCCTGGATGTCGGAGCAGCTCGTCGCCGCCGGCCTGACTGCACCCAAGTATCACGCCTGGGGCAAGCCGATGATCGCCGAGCGCGAGGCCGTTGGGCGGATCATCGCGCTAGCGGAAGCCCTCGATGTGCCGATCCAGATCTTTCACGTCTCCGGCGCGGAGTCGGCCGAGGAAATCGCACGCGCGCAGGCGCGGGGCCTCAAGGTATGGGCCGAGACCTGCCCGCATTATCTCGTGTTGACGGCTGATGACCTCGATCGGCCCGGTTTCGAAGGCGCCAAGTTCGTCTTCGGCCCGCCGGCCCGCACGACGGCCGATCAAGAAGCGTTGTGGAGCTATATTCGGCGCGGCGTCATCGAGGTGGTCTCGTCGGATCATTCACCGAACCGCTACGATGACCCCAAGGGCAAGAAGGTGGCCGGCGAAAACGCGCCCTTCAACAAGATCCCCAACGGTATTCCGGGTTTGGCCGCGCGTCTGCCGGTGCTTTTCACAGAAGGCGTTGCCAAGGGCCGCATCGATCTGCCGACTTTCGTGCGGCTGGTCTCGACCAATCCGGCGAAGCTGTTCGGCCTGCACCCCAAAAAGGGTGCGCTCGCACCGGGCAGCGACGCCGATATCGTCGTGTGGGACCCCAACAAATCGGTCACGCTGACCAACGCTGCAATGCACCACGGCGGCGACTACACGCCCTACGAGGGATATCGCACGACAGGGTATCCGGTGAACGTACTGGTTCGCGGCGTTTCTGTTTTCGACGGGCGCAACGTCATAGGCGCGCCCGGACACGGCCGCTATCTTGCGCGGGAACCTTATCCCATGATCGAACCACGCGGCCGGTTTCCGACGCCCTTCAATCCCGTGGACAGAAAGATGGTTTGAAAGAACCTGGACGGAAAACCCGGCAACAGACCGGGTAATGTGGCGCCACAATCAGCACGCCAACGACACGCGAGGGCATTAGCATATCGTCGACCCGCTAGCTCTGCCGCAAAACCCGAGGAGACCTTTCCCGATGCAGAAGCAATCCGCCTTCAGTCGCCGCCATGTCCTGGCCGGCGCGTCCACGATCGCCGTCACAGGTTTCCCGAACGTCCTGCGGGCCCAGACGAAAGAAATCTTCATCGGCGGTCCGGCCTCTCCGGGCCTCACCGACGGTCTCTTCCCGCAAATCGAAAAGAAGCTCAATATCAAGGTTCTGTTCGAGGGCACCAACTCGCTCATCAATTTAGAAAAGCTGCGCTCGAACAGAGCCAGCCCGACGATGACGCTGACGATGATGGACGATCCCGTCCTCATCCTGGCCGAGCGCGACAAGCTGATCAAGAAGCTGCCCGCCGACGTCACCAACCTCACCGACCTGCCGGCCTCCGCCAAACCCCGCGACAGCATGTGGGCCAACTGGTGCCAGCCCATGTGCAGCTTCTCGTACAACACACGGGCCCTGCCCAGGGGCCTGGAGTCCTACGCCG
This sequence comes from Hyphomicrobiales bacterium, assembly GCA_031419415.1. Taxonomy (GTDB): domain Bacteria; phylum Pseudomonadota; class Alphaproteobacteria; order Rhizobiales; family Hyphomicrobiaceae. The sequence continues at coordinate 14,812 of JANOKV010000399.1, forward strand.
ACGCTTGGGATCCCAAATACAAGGATCGCATCATCATCATCTCGATGCGCATCACGCAGGCCATCGCCCCACTGCTCGCCGCTACGCAGTTCGTGACCAAGAAGCCGCTCGACAAGTGCCTGCCCGATTGGCAGCAGGGTATCGAGCGAATGAAGGCGCTGCGGCCCAACATTCTGCAAATCTCGACCAACGCGCCGCAAGCCCAGCAGCTCCACGAGTCGGGCGAATGCGACATCTACATGAGCCCCGACTCGCGCACGACGCTGCTGCGCAAAGCCGCCGGTGCGCCCGTGGATCAGGGCATGCCCAAGGAAGGCGTCCTGGCCATGCCCGCCGGTGTGGCCCTCGTCGAAGGCGGACCCAACCAGGACATCGGCATGGCCTTCATGAATGAGATGCTGAGCCCGCCTATCCAGGCCTACATCGCCAAGACCTTCCACTCGCGCCCGACCAACACCAAGACCGTCCTTCCCGATGGCGTGAAATTCCCCGAGTTGATCGCGCTCGACTGGGAATACTTCACCGACAATCGCAACGCGATGATCGAGCGCTTCGAACGTGAGGTCGCCGCGAAATGAGTTCGGCGACGGCCGCGGCCGCCTCCGAGCCCGTGAATCCGCGCGACGAACGCTATCTCGAGGTCACGGGCGTAACGAAGCGGTTCGGCGCAACGGTTGTTCTGGAAGCGCTCGACCTAGCGGTCGGGCGCTCGGAATTCGTATCGCTGTTGGGCCCATCGGGTTGCGGAAAGACGACGTTGCTGCGGCTCATCGCGGGGCTGCTGAAGCCAGATGCCGGGCGCTTACATGTCGACGGCGACGACATCACGCGTCTGGCCGCCCACAAGCGCAATATTGGCGTGGTCTTCCAGAACTACGCACTGTTTCCCCATTTGACGGTCGAGCAGAATGTGGCTTTCGGATTACTTGCCCAACGTCGACCCAAGGGCGAGATCGTGGCCCAGGTCGATCATGCGCTGGGTCTGGTGCGGATGAAAGCATTCGCCGACCGGCGCATTGCGGCCCTGTCGGGCGGCCAACAGCAACGCGTTGCCGTGGCCCGCGCCATCATCGTCAAGCCGACCCTACTGCTGCTGGACGAGCCATTCAGCGCGCTTGACCGAAAATTGCGCGAGACGATGCAGATCGAATTGCGTCACCTGCTGCGCGATCTAGGCATCACGTCGATCTTCGTGACCCACGATCAGGACGAAGCGCTGGTGATGAGCGACCGCATCGCGGTCATGAACGAAGGCCGCATCGAGCAGCTCGGTACGCCGGGGGAGATCTATCGATCGCCCTCCAGTCTGCACGTCATGGAGTTCGTCGGCCAATCGACGCGTCTTGCCGGCGCTGTCGAGAGCGTATCGGCAGGTGTGGCCGAAATCCGCACGCCCCTCGGCGTGATCCGTGCGCCAGTGGGCAGAATGGGTGCGCGCGTGGGCGAGGCCGTCGTCTTCGGCGTGCGCCCGGAAAGCATGGCGCTTGGCGATCGCGCCGATGGGGATTTCAATCACGTCCGCGCGGAGCTCGCCGATATCGTCTTTTTCGGCGCCAAGACGGCGCTGCATTTCAAGGCGCCAGGTGTCGACGACCGGATCCAGGCGGAAGTTGCGCGCGTACCGGCGGGCCTGTCTCCGGGTTCGCAGGTCGACCTTCGCTGGCCGGTCACGGAAACGATGGTCTATCCCGCCCCATGAGCACGACGACAGAAACCAGCAAAGCGCAGACAGAACCGGTGCCCCCGTGGCGCCGGTTCGACTCGGCGGCCATTATGATATTGCCGGGCATCGTCTTCATGACGCTGGCGTTCGCCATCCCCGTGCTCAATCTGGTCGCTGACAGCTTTCGCGATGCGGACGGACTGACGCTCGCTGGTTATCGCAAGGTCCTGGGCGATCCTTACTATGTGGGCATCATCTGGAATTCGCTGAAATTGGGCATTGTCACGACGCTGGGCACGCTGGTGCTCGGCTACCCGGCCGCCTACGCGCTGTCGCGAGCGCCGCCGCGCCTGCAAGTCCTGCTCTTCGCGCTGATCTTCCTGCCGTTGTCGGTCAGCATCATCGTCAAGACGTTCGGTCTGACGATCATGATGCGACGGGATGGCATTTTGAACTGGTTGCTCGTGACCGCCGGGTTCGTCGATCGCCCCATTCGGCTGGTCTTCACCGAGTTCGCGCTCTACTTCGGCATGGTCAACGTCTTCCTGCCGTTCATGCTGCTGCCGATCTATTCCGTGATGCGCCAGTTGGACCCGCGCTTGACGGACGCTGCCGCATCGTTGGGTGCGGGGCCCGTGATGACGTTCCTGAAAGTGACGCTGCCCTTGACGCTTCCCGGCATCGTGGCGGGTGGCTCCCTAGTATTTTCGATTGCCGTCGCGGCCTACGTGACGCCGGGACTGCTGATCGGCGATCGCTACATGACGATGTCGCAGGTGATGGCCAAAGCCTATCTCAACATCCGCGATTTTAATCTGGGGGCCAGCATGGCTGTCATCATGCTCACGATCGCGGTGATCATCGTGTTTGCGTCGACCTACTTCGCGCAATCGGCGGGACGCAAGGGAGGCCCATCGTGATCGCCCGCCTCGCGTTCGGATTTTGCTGGTTCATCCTCGGGCTCGTACTCGTCTTCCTATTCATACCGATCTTGATCGTGCTCGCCGTGTCTTTCACCGAGTCGGCCGTCTTTTCTTTTCCCCCGCAGGGCTTTTCGCTGAAGTGGTACTGGGCCATTCGCAATGCCGACGGTTTGATGGCCTCGGCCTGGCTGTCGGCGCAGGTGGCTTTCATTTCGACGTGCGTCTCGTTGGTGCTCGGCACGCTCTGCGCCATTGCGGTGGTGCGCCGACTGGTGCCGGCCGGCGACGCCATCGCCACGTTCATGGGATCGCCGCTGATGATCCCAGGCTTGGTCTTGGGAATCGCGTTTCTTCAGGCGGCCCGCCACGTCGGCCTGCGCGATGCCTACACGACCTTGCTCATCGCCCATGTCGTTCTCACGATGCCGTTCATCATGCGCACGATCCTGGCGAGCCTGTCGCTGTTCGAATTTTCAATGCTGGACGCCGCACGCACGCTGGGCTGTTCTTATCCGGCCGCACTGTGGCGCGTGCTGGTGCCGAACATTCTGCCGGGTGTCATGTCGGGTGCGCTGTTCGCGTTCATCGCCTCGTTCGACAATTACCCGATCTCGATTTTCCTGGTCGATGTGCGCACCAAGACACTACCGATTCAGCTGCTGAACCAGCTGGAAATGTCGCCCGATCCGACGGTCGCCGCGACGTCGGCGTTGCTCATTCTTGCCACCATCGCAGCGCTGATGGTGTGTGATCGCCTGGTCGGTTTGAAGCGCATGGCGACGATTTGAATTTGGGTGCGACCAAAACAGACTCCGCCACCAGTCGTCTGATATGAGATGAAACGACCAAAAAGGGTGTACCCTGTCGATACGACTCTCTCACCCCTGATTTGACGTCACAACAGGGTTGATTTCAGATCGATGTTGCACATATTGCAACATGCATAGGCTATTGTGACGTGAGGTTTCCATGGGACGCGGTATCGGTTACGCGCGGATCAGCGCTGACGATCAGGACTTGTCGATCCAGAAGGCGGCACTCGACCGCGACGGTTGTGCGATCGTGTTCGAGGAGAAGCGCAGCGGTGCCAAGCGCGACGGTCGAATACAGCTCGAACTGGCGCTGAAGGTTCTCACCAAGGGTGACACGCTGGTCGTCTTGCGCCTCGATCGCCTCGGTCGGTCCCTACGCGATCTTGCCAATATCGCCCATGAGATCGAACAAGCTGGCGCTCATTTGCGCGTCATCGAGCAGAGCGTCGACACTGCGACCTCGGCCGGTCGCGCTTTTTTCGGCATGCTGGCGGTGTTTGCGCAATTCGAGACCGACGTGCGGCGGGAGCGGCAAGCGGACGGCATCGCTCGCGCGAAGAAGGCCGGTGTCTACACCGGAGGCAAGCCCCGCATCAGTCGAGATCGGGTCGTCGCCTTGACCGTGGCGGGTAGCGGTCCCGCTGCTGTTGCGCGGTCGCTCGGCGTAT
>JANOKV010000400.1:0-2632 GCA_031419415.1 Hyphomicrobiales bacterium
GTGGCGGCCATCCTCTATTATTTGGCACGCAAATATCCCGAAGCTGGGCTTTGGCCCGATGGCGATCTCGAGCAGGAGGCGCAAGTCATCTCTTGGATGTCGTTCATTGCGTCTACGCTGCACCCGTCACGTGTGCGGGGCCTCGAGCATGCCCGCTCTGTCTATCAGCTCGCCGATCAGAAACTGGGAAACCGTGATTGGGCCATTGGCACGTACTCGATCGCCGACATTCACCTGTTCAGACTGTTTTGGCGCTTTCGCGATTCTCTGAAACCCGAGCTTGGAAAATTTCCCGCGCTCGAAGCCCATTCAAAACGCATGATGGCGCGGCCAGCCGTGCAAAAGACGGTGCAGGTCGAAAGCGCGCTGGGCTACGAGTTGCCCGCCTGATTGGCCCGATAGGTGTGCGTGGACGACGGCGCATCAGTGAGGCTTTTGCGGCACCTGCATCCGATCGACGGCTGCGATGCCGATGGCGGACAAAATGAAGATCGAGTGGATGATCGTTTGCCACATGATGCCGGCCTCCGTGTAATTGGAGGCGGGTTTGCCCAAATTGCCGGCCTCGATGAAGGTCCGCAGCAAGTGGATCGAAGAGATACCGATGATCGCCAAGGCGAGTTTGATCTTCAAGACACTGGCATTGACGTGGTCCAGCCATTCGGGCTGATCGGGATGGCCCTTCAAATTCAAGCGCGAAACGAACGTCTCGTAGCCGCCGACGATGACCATGACCAGAAGATTGGAGATCATCACCACGTCGATGAGGCCGAGCACGACCAGCATGATCTCCTGCTCGCTGATGCTGCCGGCTTTCAAGACCAGGTGCCACAACTCCTTGAGGAACAGAATGACATAGACGCCCTGGGCGACGATCAAGCCGAGGTACAACGGCACCTGCAGCCAGCGTGAACCGAAGATGAGCTGTGACATCGGTTGCATGCGGTAGGGGTCGGGTTTGGTATCCATCGGCATCACTCTGTTAGGGGGCGCGCCTCGTCGGCGTCGATCCGAAGAACTGCGCTACCCGAAGAAGTACCGGGGCATCCAAAGGGCCAGCTCCTGGAAGTGGATGAGCAGGACGGTCATCAACAGCATCGTGATGACGAAGGGCACCGTACCGGCAAATAACTGGCCGATCGAGCCTTCCTTGCGGACCGCCTGAATGACGTAGAGCGTCATGCCGACGGGGGGACTGATCAGTGAAATTTCACACATCAGCACGAGGAATACGCCGAACCAGACGGGATCGATGCCAGCAGCCTGCGTCAGCGGGAAGACCAGTGGGAGCGTGCCCACCATCATCGGCAGCGTTTCGAAGAACGTGCCCAGAATGACGTAGAACAAGAAGAGGCAGTAGATGAGCTGGAGCGGCGTGACGTTCAAATCCGACACGAACTTCGTCAGCGCCGACGTGACGCCGAGCAGGCCGAGAATGAAGTTCAGTGCGAAAGCACCCGCCAGGATCAGCATGCTGAGCGCGGTGAGGTTCACCGTCGACAAGAACGCGTCGTGCAGCATGGCGAAGTTCAATCGCCCGTAGAGCGCAGCAATTGGCAACGATGCGACGACGGCAAGCGCCGCCGCTTCCGTCGAGGTGCCCCAGCCGCTGTAAATGGCGCCCATGACGATGGCGAAGATGACGAGCGGCGGCAGCAGATCGATCAGCCGAATGAGACGCATGATCATCGGATCGGCGTTGATTTCCTTGGGCGCAATCGAGGGCTTGAGCAGCGCCATCAAAATAATGCTGCCCATGAACATCACGGTGAGCAGGATGCCCGGTACGATGCCGCCAGCGTAGAGCCGGCCGACGGAGGTGTTGGTGAGAACACCATAAATGATGAAGGCGATGCCCGGTGGAATGAGGTTTCCGAGTGAACCGCCTGCCGCGATCGACCCCAGCACCAGCCGCGTGTCGTAGTTTTTCTTTTTGAAGGTCGGCAGGGCCACGGTCGCGATCGTCGCAGCGGTCGCCACAGATGAGCCCGACACAGCGGAAAAAAGCGCCGAGGAGGCGATGTTCGTGTGCAGTAGACCGCCGGGCAGAGGGTTGAGCCAATCCGCCAGCGAGCGATACATTCGGTCGGTGGCGCCACAGCGCACCAGAATTTCACCCAGCAGAATGAACAATGGCAACTGGAGAAGGATCGGTTCGTCCATCGAGCCCAAGTAGACCACAATGGAGGCGTTCATCGCCGGCCAGCCGAGGTAGACCCCGGCGCCGATCATTCCAATGCCGAACATGACGGTGGCGATGTGCAGCCCGAGCGTCATCGCGCCGAGCAGGATCGCAAAGCCGACTGCAATTGCGAACATATCCATCATGATTGGGCGGCCTTGCTGATGCGTTCACGCTGTTCGGCCTGACTGACTTCAGTCGAGATTTCTTCCTCGAGCGTCTGTGGACCATAGAGGCGGTTCAGAAGTGGCGTATTGGAAAACGCGAGTTGGATGGCGTGGATGGCCGTCAGCATCGTGCCGACGGCAAACACGATCATGCCGAAAAACCAAATCAGTTGGGGGATCCAAAGCGGCGCCTGAAGGGGGGTATTGGAGCGCTTTAGCGTGCTGACACTTTCGGCGACTTCGAAAAAACCGCGATAGGCGCAAAACATGGCCATGGCGGCCA
>JANOKV010000401.1:0-6810 GCA_031419415.1 Hyphomicrobiales bacterium
ATGCCCTCGCGGTGGACGGGCACGTCGGCGACTGTAACCGGCACGACTGTGACCGGGACGGGAGCCTCGCCGGCTGTCCACCGTTTGCCCTTGCCGGCCGGTCGCGGCGTCTCGGGCGTGGCGGAGCCGTCTTTGACCCAAGCCCACGTCCCGACGCCGCCCACAATCAGGGCGGCAGCGACGAGAAGGGGACCAAAACGCATCGACACACCATCCAGGTTGTGACGGCCGGCTAACGACCGTCAGTCATGAAACGATCCGCCCGCCGTAGATCCATCGCCCAATGATACGCCATTTTCGGGCCTAAAAGGATAACACCGCCCCATTTCGCGCCTTGCCGCCCGAAGTTTGGGTCTCAGGCGGCCCCGATTTTCTCGAATTTCTGCAAGCTGCGCACAAAGGGCGGGCGGGTGACACCGGGGAAATTGGAGTTCCAGGCGGTGTAGGCAACCTCTCCCACGTAAAGATCGCCGCGGCTATCGACCGCGATGCCGTGCGGCGAGACGAACTGGCCCGGACCCGTGCCTCGCGACGGCGTGCTGTGCACCCGCCCCAACAGTTTGCCCTTGTTGTCCGTGATCGTGACGCGGGGGCCGAGGTTGGGCATGTCGCGGTTGACGGCCTGATAGGGGCCGATTTCGCCGATGTAGCAGATCGGGCATGTGCCGCCGGTCATGAAGAGGCCGCTGGGGCGGTGCAGGTTGTTCCACTGGGTTTCGTAGCGGCCCCGGCCGTCGAACACCTGCACGCGATGGTTTTCGCGATCGGCGACGAACACCCAGCCGTCCGCATCGCAGTGGATGTTGTGGGGGATGTTGAACTGGCCCGGCTCGCACCCGGGCTCGCCCCACGACAGCAACAGGCGTCCGGACGGGTCGTATTTGTGGATGCGGGCGTTGCCGTAACCGTCCGACACGTAGATCTCCTGGGTGGGCGAGAGGGCGGTGTGCGTGCAGCGGTTGAAGGGCTCCCCCGACACATAGGGCGCGGGCGTGCCCGAGAGCCCCAATTCGAGCAGCACTTTGCCGTCGAGCGTGCATTTGCGCACCGTGTGGTCGCCGTCGTCCGTGCAATAGAGCGTGTCGTCAGGCCCGATGTGGATGCCGTGCGGGCGATCGAATGTGTCATGGCCCCACGAGGTGATGTAGTTGCCCTCGCGATCGAGCACGATCATCGGATGCTCGCCGCGATTGAAGCAGTAGACGCGATCCTTACTGTCGATGCCGACGGCCGCGACATCGCCGAACTGATATCCGGGCGGCAACTTGGCCCAGTCTTCCATCACCCGAAACGTATACTCCCCCGTGCCGACAACGACGCTCATGTGGTGTGCTCCCCCAGAACCTGAATTGATGGCGGGGATCAGCTTAGGACGAGATTGCGGTGGCGTCAGGGGGGATTGGTGGAAGGTGGCCAGTGGAGTCGAGGGGGCTAGGTCGATTGTCGGACAGCGAGCTACATCCGTCGAGATGGGCCCGCATCGGACAGCGCTGCTTGCTCAGAAACACCCGAGCAGGCAGCTCCACCCATAAGATTTTCAATCCGCCGACCGATTGCGCCGACCGATTGCTGTTGCGCCCGCGTTTTTTAGGGTCCAGGTTCGGCGATGGTCTAAAATGCAGTTAGTAGGCAAGGAGCCCACCATGAAGCGTACATTCTACGCGCTGGTAACCAGCCTCACATTCTCGACTTGGACGTTCTCTCAACCCGCCGTGGCGCAAAGCGATGTCGACCAGCAGCTCGGCAACGTTCAATTCAAAACCTCCTGCAACGAGGTGGCGCAGCGCCGCTTCGACCGCGCCATGCGCTACCAGCATTCCTATTGGTACCTCCCGGCTAAAGAACTATTCGACGAAGTTCTGAAAGCCGATCCCACCTGCGCCATGGCCCACTGGGGCGTCTCGTTGACCCTGCTCGACAATCCACACCTCGCGATCCCGCAGTCCAACCTCGCGCCCGGTCTTGCCGCGATTGAGAAGGCAAAGGCAATGGGCGCGAAGACGGAGCGCGAACGCGACTACATCGATGCGATGCATCTGATGTACGCCGATTACGACAAGTTCATTCACGGCCAGCGGATACGCTTATTCCGTGATGCGCAGAAGAAGCTCGCGGCCAAGTATCCAGACGATGATGAGGCACAGATCGCTTACGCCATTACACTCAACACGTCGGCCGACCTCAATGACAAGACATACGCCCAGCAGCTCGAAGGCGCTGCCATTCTCGAGCCCATTTCGAAGCGGTTACCGAAGCATCCCGGCGTCACGCATTACCTCATCCACCTCTACGACTACCCTGCCTTGGCCGCGAAGGGCCTGGATGCGGCCAATCGGTACGCCAGCATTGCACCGGCCGCGCCGCATGCCCAGCACATGCCGTCGCACATCTATACACGCGTCGGTTACTGGAGGGAGTCGATCGATTCCAACATGGCATCGGTGAAGGCCGCGAAGGCCGAGAAGTCGGTCGGCAATTATCTGCACGCCCAGGATTACATGGTTTACGCCCACCTCCAGCTCGGCCAGGACGGGCAGGCCAAAGTCGTTCTGGACGAGTTGATGAAGGAGAGCGATTTCAAAGCGACGGTGATGGCTGCTCATTATGCACTGGCGGCGGCTCCGGCGCGTTATGCGGTGGAGCGCGGAGACTGGGCTGGCGCGTCACAGTTACAGGTCCGCCCGAGCACGATCAGCTTCGTACCGGCGATCTCGCATTATGCGCGAGCGTTGGGTGCCGCGCGCTCCGGCAAGCCGGACGACGCCACCGCCGACATCGCCAAGCTCGTCGAGCTGCGCGACAAACTTCGCGAAGGCAAGGATAGCTATTGGGCCGGAATCGTCGACATCCAACAGCAGGTCGCCGCTGCCTGGGTGCTGCACGCTCGAGGCAATCACGATCAAGCGTTGAAGGCCATGAGCGCGGCTGCCGACGCCGAGGACAAGACGGATAAGCACGTGGTTACACCAGGACCGCTGGCGCCAGCACGCGAGTTTTTCGGTTTTATGCTCCTAGATCGCGGCATGGCCAAAGAGGCGCTTGCCGCGTTCAAAGAAACGATCGCCAAGGAACCCAATCGCTTCAGCCCTTTCGCAGGAGCCGCGCAGGCAGCCGAACGTCTCGGTGACAAGGCAAAGGCCAAGCATTATCACCAAAAATTAGCGTCGCTGGCGAGCAGTGCCGATACCGTGCGGCCCGAACTTACGGCCGCCCGCAAGTTTCTCTCGACGAACTGAGACGTTCGGGATCCAGCAAAGCAGAAACACGCCATGGTGATGAAGCTGCGTGTGTTCGGCATAATCGCTGCCGTTGCCATCGCGGCAGCGATCGGTGGCTACGCGGTATTTTTGGCGGCGCAGGGGCCGTATACGCTGCGCGCCGGGGCGAGCCACCCGCCGATCTGGACCCAAATCAAATGGCCGTTTGCCCTCGACCCGTGGGGAACTGGCTTAGCATTCCGCTGCAAAGCGGCCGATTGCGGTAGCGAGGTCAATCTTTATCTGCGGGCAAAGATCGGTTTTTGCGACTGCGTGAGTGCGATCGACGACGAAATGGTCGATAGGGTCGGCGACATCGATCTCTTTGCGAGAGAGAACAGCGCACTGGGCCCCGGCCGGGCGATCGACGTGCGGTCGATGAAGGGGCGCAGTCGCAACTACGCCATCGCCGGTGGCGGCGCAGCAGCGAAATCGGCACTTTCGATCGCCCTTCACGAGCGGTGTGATTTGATCGTCGCTACCGCCGCCATCGGTGGCGACCAGCCGAGCGTTCAAGAACACGCGGTGCTCGAATTACTCAGCAGCGATCTAGTCCTGCGCTGGGCCCAAGTGACGCTCGGACTTTAGCCGCGTCTTCTCCGTGGCGTGCAAGAGTTGGCTAATTGGCCCGATCCCCGACCTGTTTTGTCCGACCTCGACCGTACGCATCGAATCAATCGCCTCGATGGCCGTCGAGTGATCCGAAAGTACCCACCCTGGCCGCGCACGCCGTCCCGGTGTAAGCACCGCCCATGACCGATTCCCCACTCCCGCGCCGCCGCCGTTTTCTGCTGATCGATAATCCGACGTCGGGGTATGGCTCGCGGCGGCTGGTGGCGGGCGTGTTGGCTGCATTGGAAGCTCGCGGCTGCGTGGTCGAGCGGCCAGCGGATGGGCGCTTGGAGCGCGCGCGCGTGGCCACGATGCGCACCGTCGACGGGCGCGCCTTCGATGCCGTCATCGCGGCGGGCGGCGACGGCACGATCCGGCTCGCGGCAGCGGCGCTGCGGGGCAGCGACATGGCGCTCGGTATCGTGCCGCTGGGCACAGGCAACGTGTTGGCGCACGAAGTGGGATTGCCGCGCACGCCGGAGGGTCTGGCCGACCTGCTCCTGCACGGCGCGGCGCGTCCCATCGCGGTCGGAATGGCCAACGGTGAACCATTTCTGCTCATGGCGGGCGTCGGCTTCGATGGCCATGTCATCGGCGCGCTCGATCAGGCGCTGAAACGTCGGGTCGGCAAAGTGGCCTACGGGGTGCCCGTGATGGGCGCACTGGCGCGATCCGCGACGCGGCTCGCCGTGGAGATCGACGGGATCGCCTACGCGGCCGATTGGGCTGTGATCGCCAACGCGCGCTGCTATGGCGGGGCGTTCGTTCTCGCGGAGCGGGCGGGGCTCGAGCAGCCGGGGCTCGTTGCCGTGCTGATCGAGACGGCAAACCGAAGAGAGCTGGTCGCGACATTGCTGGCGCTGGCGCGCGGCCAACTGGCGACGCGATCCAATGTGCGGATGGTGCCGTGCGCGCGCGCCACCATTCGCGCCGATCGCCCCGTGCCCGTGCAGATCGATGGCGACGCGTTCGCCACCACGCCCGTCGACATCACGCACGGCGGCGGCCAAGTGCACCTGATCCTGCCGCCGCGCCGATGAGGGCATCACTCGGGCTCGGGCGTAGGGTTACGCGCGGGGATAGGGTCGTGCCTCCTGGCAACCGCTGTAACCGCGCTAACCCAACCTTGTTGGTGCGATGAAATGAAGGGTTTGGGAAGGACCAACCCCACGACTTGTAGATTCAGCGAAGTGTCATGCGAATCGGGTAGATAGGAATGCGCAGCCGAGGTGGGGTTGCCCGGTTCTCGATCAGCGCCGTGCTCATCGCCAGACCGTGTGTGGCGTCGTCCAATCCGAGTTGGATCCCGAGGCCGTTCGCCTCGAGACGAGGCAGGGCATGCCGATACCGACCCGTTCGGATCGACCAGCGGCGCAAGCGAACCGGATGGGACCGTTCGCGCCGAGGTTGTGTACCGCCCCCCTGCGCATTCCCGTCCTCAGCCGACTGTCATCTGCCGCACGAGACCGATGCGACGCGTGGAGAATTTATTCTTCGCCGCGCTGGGATCGCTCGTGTGGTCTGGCCAACGCGCGAGATGAGCGGAGGCAGTCCTTCCCTCACGATGGAGCGGTCACATGACGAGACGCCGTCCTTCGGCCCCGAGTTCTCTGCGCACACCAGATCCGATAGGATGTCGGATGCGCGCCGATACGAGTTGGCTCGAGAAATTGCTGTGGCGCAGCAAACCGCTGCATCCTCCACGTCGGTGCTGATTGGACCATTCGCCGGCGGGCGTGCGAGCCCGCCCCGGCCACGCGATGCGCCAACGACCGGTCCACCCTCGGGCCGGTCGTTTGAGTTTCGGGGAGGGTGACGTCAGCCCGCGCCTGGGGCTTTCTGGTCGAAACCGACGAAGATGTCGTATTCGCCAGCGCGCGCGCCCTCGGCGACGGGGAAGGTCACCGTGCGCACGGCGGAGAAATAGCCGATCGGTTTGTCCGCGCCGATCACCACATCGATGGTGAGCTTGTCATTGAGAATGCGCTCACGCTTGGCGTCGGCAACGAAGACGGCGACCGGTAGCGTGACCGCGCCATTGCGTCCCCGGGGGCCGAGCAGGACGCGACCCGAAAAGCCATATTTGACAGTGACCCGGCCGCCCTCGACCTGGCACTCGCGCGCGGTCTGCGTAATCTCGCCGCGATGCACGACGGCCAAACCGTCACCGACCTTGCCGGTTTCGTAGATTGTGACGTGGTGGTCGCGCGGAAACACCTGGAAGCGCGGGCAGCCGCCGGCGGAATCGGCGCCCGTGATCGGCCCGTCGCCCTTGGCGGCGATGAGCATCTGTTCTTTGGTGAGCGGCTGATTGTCGGTCTTGGACGCGTTGCCGCCCCCAAACAGACCACCGCCGATGCCGGACGTCAGCGCCGGCAGGCCACAACCGGCCAACGGCAACAGCACTGTGGCGGCTAACGCGACCCCATAGAGGCCGCGTCCCGCTGAACGGCTATTTAGTATCTTCACGACGTCCCCGTTCGATGCGTGCCGCAGCATCTCTTGCGCTGCTGGCATCCCCTCGCGCTCGTTGCGGTCACCATGGAACTTGTTGAATTCCGAAGTCAAGTGTAGCACCTCGAATGAACTTGCATAACTCGACCCGCTTGCCGTCTGCACACCGAACGCGTCCGATCGGAACTTTCATGGCGACAGTCCCCCTGCCCCCACTCATCGTCCTGCTGGCCGCGCCGCGCGGGTTTTGCGCTGGCGTCGACCGGGCGATTCAGATCGTCGAACTGGCGTTGCAGAAGTACGGCCCCCCCGTCTACGTCCGACATGAGATCGTTCACAACAAGTACGTTGTCGATGAACTGCGGCGCAAAGGCGCCATTTTCGTGGAAGAGTTGGACGAGATCCCCGAAACGTCGGCGCCTGTGATCTTTTCAGCACACGGCGTCGCTAAGGCCGTGCCGGCAGCGGCGGCGGCGCGCCGAATGTT
>JANOKV010000402.1:0-5970 GCA_031419415.1 Hyphomicrobiales bacterium
CAAACTACATGGGTCATCGCCCAAAGACCCCAAGAAGGTCGCGGCCGAAATCCAGGAGGTTTGGGAGCCCTGGTTCGCGAAGTGGCTGCCCAAACTCGAATCCAATTCCGAGCCGATCAATCCCTACCGCGTGTTCTGGGATCTGCAGAAGACGGTCGATATCGACAACACGATCATTACGCACGATGCCGGCAGCCCCCGCGATCAGGTGTCGCCGTTCTGGAAATCGACGACGCCGCTGTCCTACCTCGGTTGGGGCAAGACCACCCAGCTCGGCTACGGTCTCGGCCTCGCCATGGGCGCCAAGCTCGCCAAGCCCGACAAGCTGTGCGTCAACGTCTGGGGCGATGCGGCGATCGGCTTCGTCGGCATGGACTTCGAAACCGCCGCGCGCGAGCGCATCCCGATCTTATCGATCCTGTCGAACAACTTCTCGATGGCGATCGAACTGAAAGTGATGCCGGTCTCGACCGAGAAGTATCGCTCGACGGACATCTCCGGCGACTACGCCGCCTTCGCCCGAGCACTGGGCTGCTACGGCGAGCGCATCGAAAAAGTGGCGGACATCGTGCCCGCCATCAAACGCGGCATCAAAGCCACCGAAGAAGGCAAGCCCGCGCTCCTCGAGTTCATCACCTCGAAAGAGACAGAGGTGTCGCGGATCGGGTGAGAATTGTAGGGCGCCGGACCGGTTGGGTCTGACGCCCTCACCCCATCAAAACAACCCGTCGATCTGGCCTTTTTCGTTGAAGCGGATGAACTCCGCCGAGGGGGCCTTGGGCAGGCCCGGCATCGTCATGATCTCACCGCAGATCGCCACGATGAAGCCGGCGCCGGCAGAGAGACGAACTTCGCGCACGGGGATCGTGTGGCCGGTCGGGGCGCCGCGTTGGTTGGGGTCGGTGGTGAACGAGTACTGCGTCTTGGCGATGCAGATCGGCAGTTTGCCGTAACCCATCTCTTCCCAGGTTTTGAGCTGGTCGCGGATCGATTTGTCGGCCGACACGTCGCCGGCGCGATAGATTTTCTTGGCGATAGCCTCGATCTTTTCGAAGAGCGGCATGTCGTCGGGGTAAATCGGCGCGTACTTGGCGACGCCGCTATCGGCAATTTCGGCGACGCGCTTGGCCATCGCAGCGATGCCCTTGCCGCCTTCCGCCCAGTGCCGGTTGAGGAAGCACTCCGAACCCAGACCTTTGACGTAATCCATGACCACCGCGACTTCGGCATCGGTGTCGGAGATGAAGTGGTTAATGCCGACGACGGCCGGCACGCCGAACGATGTCACGTTCTCGATGTGGCGGCCGAGATTGGCGAGGCCCTTCTTGACGGCCTCGACGTTCTCCTTGCCCAAATCCTCTTTCTTGATGCCGCCATTCATTTTCAGCGCGCGCACGGTGGCGACGATGACAGCCACATCCGGCTTGAGTCCCGCTTTGCGGCATTTGATGTCGAAGAACTTCTCCGCTCCCAGATCCGCGCCGAAGCCCGCTTCCGTCACCACGTAGTCGGCGAGTTTCAATGCGGCCTTGGTCGCGACGACCGAGTTGCAGCCATGCGCGATGTTGGCGAAGGGCCCGCCGTGGATCAGCGCGGGGCTGTTTTCCAGCGTCTGCACGAGGTTGGGCTGCATGGCTTGGGAGAGCAACACGGTCATGGCGCCGTCTGCTTTGATATCGCGCGCATAGACGGGCGTGCGATCGCGACGATAGGCGATGATGATGTCGCCCAGCCGCTTTTCGAGATCCTTGATGTCATTGGCCAGGCACAGAATGGCCATCACTTCGGAGGCGACCGTAATGTCGAAACCGCTTTCGCGCGGGAACCCGTTGGCGACACCCCCGAGGGAGACGACGACCTCGCGCAGCGCGCGATCGTTCATGTCCATGACTCGACGCCAGACGACGCGGCGTGTGTCGATGCCCTGGGCATTGCCCCAGTAGATGTGATTGTCGATCATCGCCGACAGCAGGTTGTGTGCCGATGTAATCGCGTGGAAATCGCCGGTGAAGTGCAGATTAATGTCTTCCATCGGCACGACTTGAGCATAGCCGCCGCCCGCCGCGCCGCCTTTGACGCCGAAGCAGGGTCCGAGCGAAGGCTCACGCAGACAGATCGCGGCTTTCTTGCCGATGTGGTTCAAACCATCGCCCAGACCCACCGTGGTCGTCGTCTTGCCTTCACCGGCCGGTGTCGGATTGATCGCCGTCACCAGGATCAGCTTGCCGTCCTTCTTGCCTTCGATCGATTTGATGAACTCGGCCGAGATCTTCGCCTTGTCATGGCCGAAGGGCAGCAGGTGTTCAGTGGGAATGCCGAGCTTGGCGCCGATGTCCTGGATCGGCTTCTTCTTTGCTTCGCGAGCGATTTCGATATCGGAGCCGACGGCCACTTTTTTTCCTCCAGAGGATGATTTGGCGGGCTCTGCCGCTTTCGGCGCGGGAGCCTCGAATTTGGAGCCGACGGTCACGTCGGCCGCTTTGGCCCACTCGGCAGCGGCGATCTTCTGGCCGCCACCGGCGCGCACGCGTTTGATCAGGATGCGACCGCCCTTGGCCGCGACGGTGACGCCATCGGCCCCGATCGCCACCACTTCACCCGGCACACCGGCGCCTTCGACGCGCGCGCTGTCGAAGATGTCGACTTTCTGTCCTTTGATCGTGCTCCAGGCGCCGGGAGCGGGGTTAGCGGCGCGGATGGTGTTGTAGACGTCGGCTGCGGACTTGGCCCAGTCGAGCTCGACGATCTCCTTCTTGTACCAGCTCTCGTAGGAGCCCTTCTTGGGGTCCGCCTTCAAGCCCTGATCGATCTTCGGGGCCTTGCCGGCTTTGACGAGATCGAGGCTTTCCATCATGGCGTCGACGCCGATCGGGAAGAGCTTCTTGAAGTAGACGTCGCCCAGCGTTTCATCGGGGCCGATATCGACCGTTTTCTGCATGAGGATCGGGCCTTCATCGAGCCCTTCGTCGGGCCAGAAGATGGTGAGGCCCGACTTGGTCTTGCCCATGGCGATCGGCCAGTTGATCGAGGACGGGCCGCGGTGATCGGGCAGCAGCGAGGGGTGATACTGGAACGTGCCGAGCTTGGGCGCGTCGAGCACCGGCTGAGGCACGAAGAGGAGGACATACGCCATCATGCAGATGTCGGCGTCGAAGCTCTGCATGAGGGCCAGCGCCTCGGGCGTCTTCCAGCTTTTTGGCTGGTGGACGGGGAGGCCTTTCTCGAGCGCCAAAGTCTTGAGGGGATCCTCGGGTCGCCCGGCCTTGTCGGGCGCGCAGCAGACCGCGATGATGGTCTCGCCCCGCGCGAGCAGTTTTTCCAGAACGGCCTTGCCGAAGGCATCCTGTCCGTGAACCACGATCCGCATTGCGTCTCTCTCCCTCGCCCAGCGCGCCGATCCCGTGCGTGCGGTGCTTATACGACATCTATTTCAGGTGGGGAGCGACCGGAACGCGACGACGTCAGGCTAGAAGCCCGCCCTCTCGATCCGCCACCCACCCATTGAAGTCACATCATTCGGCTGCCGCTTTTTTAGCCGGTGGCTCCGTTGCCCCCGACGCCTTGATGGCGGCGATCTCTTCTGCAGTGAATTTCAGCACGTCGCGCAGCACTTCGTCAGTGTGCTCGCCCAGAAGTGGCGAACGCTCGACCACGGTGGGGCTCGCCGACATCTTGATCGGGTTGCCGACCGATAGATATTTGCCGCGTTTGGGATGATCGACCTCGACGACTGTGCCCGTCGCACGCAGCGACGGGTCCTCGGCCAGTTCTTTCATCGAAAGAATTGGGCCGCACGGAATATCGAACTCGTTGAGGATGGTCATCGCCTCGAACTTGGTCTTGGTCATCGTCCACTGTTCGATCCGCGCGAAGATCGCGTTGAGCTTGGGCAGCCGAACCTTGGGCGTTGCGTATTCGGGATCGGTTTTCCAACCGGCTTCGCCGATGATATCGCAGATCGGGGCCCACACAGGCGCTTGGGTGATGAAGTAGATGTAGGCGTTGGGATCGGTTTCCCATCCCTTGCACCTGAGAATGCGGCCGGGCTGTCCTCCACCGGAATCGTTGCCGGCGCGCGGCACCGCATCCCCGAAGGGGATGCCTTCGCCGTATTGGCTGTATTCGGTGAGGGGACCGTGGGCGAGCCGCTGCTGGTCGCGCAGTTTCACACGCGCGAGATTGAGCACACCGTCCTGCATGGCGCAGGTGACACGCTGCCCGACACCCGTCGTCGTTCGCTGGAAGAGCGCCGTGACGATGCCGAGCGCGAGATGGAGCCCCGTGCCAGAGTCGCCGATTTGAGCGCCGGTCACGAGCGGCGGGCCATCCCGGAATCCCGTGGTAGACGCCGAACCGCCCGTGCACTGCGCGACGTTCTCGTAGACCTTGCAATCCTCGTAGGGCCCGGGGCCGAAGCCCTTCACGGAGGCGACGATCATTTTGGGGTTCAGCGCGTGAATGCGCTCCCACGTGAACCCCATGCGGTCGAGAACGCCTGGACCGAAGTTCTCCACGAGCACGTCGCAGGTCGTGATCAGGCGCTCGAGCACCTCCTTGCCCTTGGCGTTCTTGGTATCGAGCGTGATCGAGCGCTTGTTGTGGTTCAGCATCGTAAAATAGAGGCTGTCCACGTTCGGCACGTCCTGGAGCTGTCCGCGCGTGATGTCGCCGGCGCCCGGACGCTCGACTTTGATCACGTCGGCGCCGAACCAGGCAAGGAGCTGCGTGCATGTCGGGCCGGACTGCACATGCGTGAAGTCCAGGATGCGGACGCCTTTGAGAGCTTGGGTCATGGGAGCGAATTCCTCATTGAGTGCCCTCGATCGACCGAAGTCAGAGTGCGACTCGGCTGTAAACTCTGGAAACGGGCAAGGCCACTCCAATACTCTCGAGCGTGACCTCGTCGTGTTCCGTGAATGTCTCGTGCTGCCAAGCCGAACGACGCCGGAAAATTTCCGCGCGCCGTTCGTCTTGCGCCAACAGGACATATTCTTGAAGTGACGGCAGTTGGCGATAGTCATCGAACTTGTCCCGCCGATCCGTCTCGGCCGTATTCGGGGAGAGAACTTCGATGATCAAGACGGGATGAGAACTGAAGTACTCGTTGTTGTCGAGGTCGGAGCAGCTGACGTGAACATCAGGATAATAGTACCGTTCGTCAGCGCCCGATTTGATATGGACCTTCATATCGGACCCGAAGACACGACATGGAGGCGCGACACTGGCGAGGAGCGCACCGAAGGCATCGCCAGAAATGAGATTGTGCGTGCGGCTTGCGCCGGCCATCGCGTAAACGATGCCATCGACGAATTCATGTTTCCACGACGCCTGTCGTTCCAATTCCAGGTATTCCACCGCCGTCATTCGCGGGATGTTTCTCGCTATGTCCGCCATATCCCTAACCACCTGTCATTTCTTCTTCACCGCGCTCTGCGGGTTGAGATTGCCGATGCGGCCCGACTCGGTGCCGGCTTTCTCGTCGATGATGGCGTTGATGAGGGTCGGCTTGCCCGACGCGAGCGCTTCGGTGACGGCGCGGCCGAGTTCGTCGGGTGACGTGACGCGGAGGCCGACGCCCCCGAAGGCCTGCGCCATCAGCTCGTAGTGCGCGTCCTTGACAAAGGTGGTCCAGGCCGGATCGGCGCCACCCGGATTGGTGTCGGTGCCGCGGTAAATGCCGTTGTTGTTGAAGACGACGACGCAGATCGGCAGATTGTACCGGCAGACCGTCTCGATTTCCATGCCGGAGAACCCGAAAGCGCTGTCACCGCAGACGGCCAAAACGGGTTTCCCAGTCTCGATGGCGGCGGCGACCGAATAGCCCATGCCGATACCCATGATGCCCCAGGTGCCCACGTCGAGGCGCTTCCTGGGCTCGTAGATGTCGATGATCGAGCGTGCGAAGTCGAGCGTGTTGGCGCCCTCGTTGACGAGGATGGTGTCGGGCCGGGCCTTGATGACGTTGCGCAG